>CAIPGK010000410.1 GCA_903864575.1 uncultured Chloroflexota bacterium | reverse complement strand
GGGCGGCGCGCTTGAGTTCATCCTGGTCGCCGGCATCTCCCTGCCGCAGGCACCCCGGGAACGCGCCGCGGCGCACCGTATCACCGTGCTGGATTGCTACGGATCGAACGAGTCAGGGACCGTCGCGCTCGAACAGCCCGGACACCCTGCGCCTGCCGGGTCGGTCGGTCGCGCCATCGTCGCTATGCGGATTGCGGATGAACAGGGACACCCTGTGGCCCCGGGCAAGGCCGGGTCGGTCCTCGTCCCGGCAGACGAGGTCTTTCCCGGCTACCTCGACGACCCGGCGCTCAACCAGCGCGCCTTCACGCCCGACGGCTGGTTCCGCATGGGCGACCGGGGAACGCTCTCCTCCGATGGCTTCCTGACGATCCTCGGCCGCGATGACGACGTCATCAACCGGGGCGGCGAGAAGATCGACCCGCGCGAGGTCGAGACCGTGCTGTCCGGTCATCCCGCTGTCGCGGAGTGCGCTGTCTTCGGTATCGCGGACGAAACCGCGGGGCAGGAGGCCGCCGCCGCGGTCGCGCTTCATCCGAACATGCAGGCGACCGCCCGGGAACTTCGCCGCTGGATGCTGGACCACCTCGCGCCGGGAAAAACCCCGCGCCGGATTGTCATCGTGACGCAACTCCCCCGCACCCGGTCCGGTAAACTGAGTCGGAGCGATCTTGCCTCTCTGCTGGTCTCACCGGACGCCGGGGGCGCGCCGTGAATCGACGCACAACCACACCGGCATCCCGCGCGCGGCAGGGCTACACTCCCGGACATGACCACGGTGACATTCCCGGTTTGGCCTGAGACCCTGCGACAGGTTCCTGTACTCAAGTCCCGAGGCAAAGGAACGACCGAACGTGACGTCCTCCCCCACCCAGCCCAAGCGGCCGACAACGCTCGACGTGCTCCGCAGTTTTTGGGCGGAACTTCTCGACGTGCCACAACATGCGGTGACCGCGGACACCGACCTCTTCGCCCACGGCGCGGATTCGATGGACGTGCTCTATCTGGAAACCCGCATCGAGGCCTGGTTTCGGATCGACCTGCCCGACCACGCGGTCATCGAAGCGCCGACCCCAAGCGAGATGGCCGACCTCGTCCAGGAGTGCATCGATCGGCACGGCATGGCGCCGATCGTGGCGCCGAACAATCTGACCGTCAGCGTCACCCGCGGCGCGGAAGGCATCGCGCCCCTCTTCGTCGCCCCCGGAGCGGTCGGGCCCAACCCGGTCAACGTCGCCTGGCTCGCCCGCCATCTTTCCGGGCAACGCGGCGTGACCTCGCTCGTCACCGAGTTGCCGCCAGCCTCGGCAGCCACCGATCCGGAAGCCTGGTTCACCCATGTGTGCCAGACCTGGCTCGCCGGCATTCGCGCCATCGCTCCCGCAGGACCGTGGCGCATCATGGCCATTTGCATGGGCGCTCCCTATGCCTGGGAGGTGAGCCGCATCCTCTCGCACGACGGCGACGTCGCGATCTTTCTCCTCGACCCCTATTTCGGCAATCCCGATCTCTCGCTTTCCGAAGAAGAAGCGGTCGCCATCGGCGAACAGGGCATCCGCCGCTTCGTCTTCAGTCACCGGGCGCCCACGCCCGCCGATCTCGATCTCACGCTGCTCCTGACGCCCAACTGGGATCACCGCGCGGCAGCCGAAACGTACGCCTCACTTACCACCCGGACTCCCACCATCCGGTTTCTCGCATCATCCAGCACCGGGCACGGGCTTGCCGCGAGGACTATTGCTCCCATCGCCGCCGAAGTCCAGATCTGGCTCGCTGCCCGCGACCTTGCTCCACCCGCCATGCCGGATGCTGGCGCAGCTCGCAGACCGTGACAAAGACAGGCATCATTCGCTCGAATCATCCGCTCGATTGGGACGGACTCTCCGCATGAACCTCCTCTCCTTCCACACCCTTCCACGCGCCATCTCCAACTGGGCCTCCGTCCAGCGGGACGCTCCCGCGGCCATCGCCCTCGACCAGCCAGACATCACCTGGGGGGATCTCGACCGCATCGTGAGGCGGGTCGCGGCAACCCTCCGGGCGGCGGGCATCGGACCCGGCGACCCCGTCGCGCTGCTGATGCCGCCCTCCCGCGACGCGCTCGTGCTCACCCTGGCCGTCGCCGCCGCTGCTCCCGCCGCGCCATTGGATCACCTCGCGCCCGCCGCCGAATTGGCCGCCGCAGCGGCGCTCATCCGCCCACGCCTCGTGCTCGCCGCGTCCGGTCTCGCGGAGCGCGCCGCTGCCCTCGGTTGCCCCGTGATCGACGTGTATCCGGGTCCGGTCCTCGCCGTCGATTCGGACGATCCGCCCGACGCGACCCCGCACCCCCGCCCGGAACAGATCGCCATGCTCCTGCTCACTGCCGGGCTGACCGGCGAGCCTCGACTCGTGCCGCGCCAGCACCGGCAGCTCGTCGGCGCGGCGATGCCCTTCGCGCGCGCCCTCGGCCTTGGTCCGCGCGATCGCTGGCTCGTGCCCGGATTCACCCTCCAGGACCCGGCCCTGACCGGCGCTGTCGCCACGCTCATGACCGGAGGCACGATCGTCTCCCCCGCGTCTGCCGAACCGGCGGCGGCCCGGGCGGCCATTCTCGCCCTCCGTCCCACCTGGACATCCGCGCCGCCGCACCGCTATCGGCACCTGATCGACACCATGACTGCCGACCGCCCGGATTATCCGTTCCGCGTGCTGGTCATCTCTGGCGCCGCCCCCGATCCCACCCTTGCCGCCGATCTTCTATCCGTCTTCGGCGCGCCCGCCGCAATTGACTATGGACCGCCGGAAGCGCCCCACACGGCGTTCGCCTCCGTCGACGACGTTCAACCCGGTTTGCTCTGGCCGCTCATTCCGGGCGCCGTGGCCATTCTCGGCGAAGATGGCCAGCCGGTCCCCGCCGGTCAGCCGGGCGACATCGTGACCACCGGCCCACACCGCTTCGCCGGGTACATCGGCCACGATGGCATCGACCCCTCCTCCCTCACGCCGGATGGCTGGTTCCGCACCGGTGACCGCGGGGTTATCGACGAGTCCGGCGCCCTTCACCTGTCGGGGCGATCCACCTCACTGATCAATCGGGGCGGCACCCTGATCGACCCCGCCGAGGTGGAAGCCGCGCTTCGCTCGCATCCCGGCGTCGCCGCGGCCGGAATCTACAGCGTGCCTGATGAATTGCTGGGCGAGGATCTCCGGGCCGCCGTCGTCCTGCGCCCCGGCGCGGCGGTGAACAACCGGGAACTTCGCCGCTGGATGCTCGACCGGCTCACCGTGACCAAGGTGCCTCGCTCGATCACCATGCTGGACGACATCCCGACCACACCCGACGGTCAAGTGGACCGCACGGCCCTTGCCGCCACCATTGCCGCCGCGGAAGCCGCCGCAGCCGCCAGAATTAGTGTCGAGGCCCAGGCCGCCGAGACTGAGGCCGTCAAGGCCGCATTGGCCGCCCTCGCCGAGCGGCGCGCAGCCGCCGAGAAGATGCAAGCCGCCGCGGCCCCGGCTCCGGTTGCGGCCTCGGTTCCAGCCCCGGCCTCGGCTCCAGCTCCGGCCCCGACCCCGGCCAACCCGCCGGTTGCCGCTGCCGCGGTTCCGGACGCACCCGTTCAGGGCCCCGTCCGCCTCGTCGGCGGGATGCCCTCCTTTGGCCATGACCGTCCGCTCGCGGAGCGCCTCGCCATCACCGTGTCGCCGTCACTGCCGATACGCGAAATCGTTCTGCGCGGCCACTGTGACGATCCGCAATGCAACGGCCGCCTCATCCTCGTTTCGGCGGGCGACACGGAGGATTCATTCCTGCTCCGTCCGGTGGGCGCGTTCAAACTGGCGATCCCCGTCGATCTTCCCGCCAACCAGCCCGCCACCATCACCTTTTCCACCACCGCCCCGGCAGGAAACCGGAAAAAGGGCGGCAAGGGCAAGAAAAAGAACAAGCGAAAGAACTCGCAGGAGTCTGCTCCGCCGCTTGGCTTCGCCATCGCGTCGATCCTGTTCGAGCCGCGCTGACCGCATTCGCCCCGAACGGCTCGCGTCGACGCATGCGCTGACCGGGTCGGCGGCGGCTTGCGGGACTCCAGTCGCGGTAGCATGACGCCAGTCGCATCACCGCCCGACCATCCAGGAGGCATCATGGCCATCACGCGCGCCCCCAAGGATCTTCTCGTCCGCAGCGCCGACCCCGGCAAGAATGGCGAGGTCATCCACGTCACCCCTGAAAGCGCGGATTGGGAGTACTGCTCCCTGATTGTCCGGCGCGTGCCGGCGGGCCACTCCTGGAGCCACTACACCGACGTCAATGAGGTCGCCCTCGTGCCATTGTCCGGCCGGTGCGTCGTCGAGGCCGAGGGCCACACGTGGGAAATCGGCGGCCGGGAAAACGTCTTCGCCGGCAAGCCGTGGGCGCTCTACCTCCCGCGCGAATCGAGCTTCGTCGTCCGCGCCGAGACCGATCTCGAACTCGCGGTCACCGGCGCCCGCGCGGACCGTCACTTTCCGGCGAAACTGGTCCGCCCGGAAGACACCCCGACCGAGATTCGCGGCGCGGGCAACGCCGCCCGCCAGATCCACACCATCATCGGCCCGGACTTCCCCGCCGATCGCCTGCTGGTCATCGAAGTCATCACGCCCAGCGGCAACTGGTCCTCCTACCCGCCGCACAAGCATGACATCTCCGCTCTGCCCGCCGAAGCGGATCTGGAGGAGATCTATTACTACCGGATCGAGCCGAGCGACGGATTCGCCCTGCAACGGCTGTATACCGATGACGGCAGCTTCGACGCCGCCTGGACCATCCACGATGGCGATCTCCTCCTCGTGCAGGAGGGCTACCATGCCTTCGCGGTCGCCCACGGCTACCACGCCTACTACCTGAACGTCCTCGCCGGCGACGAAAGCGAGCGCACCCTGCAGCCGAGCGACGATCCCCGATACGGCTGGGTCCGCGGCACCTGGGCGCCCGCGCTCAATGACGGAATCGGCTCCTACCATGACATCGCCGAGCGGCAGAACGGCCCGGCGGGCAAGCGCGGGTAGAACGCCACGCCGCGGCCGTTCCCGAAGACCCCGGCGCCCGGTCGGTGGCGACCGGGGTCTTCCTGATTTCGGCCGGATGCTCGGATACTGCTTCAACCGGCGGCGGCCCCGGCGCGACACAGCACTTTACCCAACCTGGAGAGCCGCCATGCCCGCACCATCGCCCACCATGCGCACCCTTGACGAGATCATCTCGTTCCAGGGGCGGACGCGCCCGGACGAAATCGCCGCCATCGCCATCGGCCATCCTGAACTCACCTTCCGCGACATCGCGGAACGGTCGTCGGAATTCACTGCGGCTCTGCGCTCCCACGGCGTCGGCCCGACCGATCGCGTCGCCCTCCTCCTGCCAATGGGCCGGGATGCCGGGATCGCCATCACCCTGACGATGGCCGCCGCCGCCGCCGCGCCGCTCGATCCGGCCGCGCCACCCTCCGTGCTGGCTGCCATCGGGGAGCGGCTGCGGCCATGCCTTGCCATCGTTCCTCCTGGCCAGGAGTCGCTCGCCGCGCCGCTCGGCTGCCCGGTGGTGGCGCTGCAGCCCGGTCTGCGCCTCGCTCGTGGCGCGGCAGTACCGCCCGTCGGCATGCCGGGCCCGGACGATGTCGGGACCATCACCGCAACCTCGGGCAGTACCGGACTGCCCCGGTTCGTGCCGCGCCATCACGCCCAGTATTTCGATGTCCAGCCGCTGGTCGCCCGGCATCATGCGCTCCATCCCGGCGCGCGTCTCCTGAGCGCCACCCAGCCGCATCACATCCTCGGGGCAGCAGCGTTCGTCAAGGCGGTCGCCGCCGGAGCCTGCACCGTGTTCGCGGGATCGACCGCTCCAGCAGAGGTCGTTGCAGCCATCCGACACGGGCGGCCTACCATGGGCAGCATCGCGCCATCGAGGTGGGAAGCCCTGCTCGCCGCCGCGGCGGATGGCCCACCCGTGCCCCGCTTCGAGCGGCTCATCAGTACCGCCGCTCCATTTCCATCAGATAGCGCCCGTGCGGTCTCCGCACTGTTCGGCGCGCCGCTGCATCGCGACTATGGCCTCACCGAAGCGCTCTGCCTCGCCTTTGCCGGGCCGGATGACGAGGAACACGGCGTTCCGCGCTACCGTCCGATGGTTCCCGGTTCCGTCTCCATCGCCGGACCTGGCGGCGAACGCCTGCCTCCCGGCGAGGAAGGCGAAATCGTCGCTCGCGGGCCCAACGTCTTTCACGGCTACATTGGCGGCGACGGCAGCGAATTCTTCCCCGGCGGCTGGTTCCGCACCGGAGATCTCGGCGTCATGGCCGACGACGGCTCCTTCATCATCACCGGGCGGCTCAAGCACCTGATCAATCGCGGCGGCGAGAAGATATCCCCGGCAGCGATCGAGCAGGCATTGCTCTCCCACCCCGAGATCATTGGGGCCGCCGTCCTGCCGGTAGCTCACCCGACGCTGGGCGAAGACCTCGAGGGGGTGGTCGTGGTCCGTCCCGGCGCGACGATTCCCCCCCGCGTGATTCGCCGCTGGCTGCTTGACCGAATTCCCGCCAGCCATGTCCCGCGCGCGTTCTCGTTTCGCGACAGTTTGCCGCTCACCACCGCGGGCAAAGTCGACCGCTCGGCGCTCGTCGCCGAACTCACCGTCAGGAGCACCCGTTGACCACCCCCGAATTCCGTACCGTTCCCGAAGCCATCCTCCACTGGGCAACCGTCTCCCCCGATGCTCCCGCCGCGCTCTCGCCCGGCCTGCCGGCGCTCGATTACGGCAGCCTGTGGCGCGTCACCCGGCAGATCGCCGCCGTACTCGCCGAGGCTGGAGTCGCTCCGGGTGAGCGCATCGCCCTCTTCATCCCGCAGTCCCGCGATGCCGAGGTGGTCAACACGGCCGTCTCCGCAATGGCCGCGCCGGTTCCACTCAACCCCGCCGCGCCGCCCGCCGCGCTGCGATTGCTCGGGAATCGGCTGGGTCCTGCCATCGCCATCGCCACGCGGGAAACCGAGGCAGCCGCCGCCGCGCTCGACTGCCCGGTCCTGCTGCTCGATCCCGGCTGGCTGATCCCCGGCGCTTCGCCCGCCATCGATCCGGCCCCGCGCAGCCCTGAAGACCCCGCCATCATCCTCACCACCTCTGGCACGACCGGAGAACCGCGTCTCATCCCCCGCACGCACGGCCAACTCGCGGTCTCCACGGCTGCGTGGATGGAGCGGCTCGAGTTCACGCGGGACAACCTCGGCCTCATCGCCGCGCCGCCGTACCATGCGATGGGCACGGTCTTCTTTCGGCACGTGCTCGCGGGAAGCGCTGCCCTCATTCACCCAGCCGCCGATATGCACACCGTCCTCTCCTCCATCCGCGAGACGCCGCCGACCTGGATCCTCGGCGTGCCCTCCTGGTACGCCGCGCTGATGGCCGCGGACGACGCCCCCCTGCCCCGCCTCCGCATGCTCATGAGCGGCAGCGCGCCCATGCCCGCCTCCCTCGCCGAGACCCTCTCACGCCGCTTCGACGCCCCGATGATCTTCGACTACGGGCTCTCCGAGGCCCCCTGCCTCGCCCTCAGCGATCCGCACGATGAGCCCGGCGCCGAACCACGCTACCTTCCCCTGCTGCCGAACACGGTCCGGATCGCCGGTCCGGATGGCGCTCCGCGTTCGCCCGGCGAGGAGGGAGAACTCGTCATTGGCGGCCCGATTGTCTTTCCCGGCTCCATCGGCGCGACCGTCCCCGAACGTGACCCCGATGGCTGGTATCGCACCGGCGACCTCGGCGTCCTCGATCCGGAGGGGCGCTTCCGCGTCACCGGCAGGCTCAAGCACCTCATCAACCGCGGCGGGGAGATGATCTCGCCGCTGGAAATCGAACGCGTGCTGCTCGCCCACCCCGCCGTCGCGGACGCCGCCGCGATCGGCGCACCTCACCCGGTGCTTGGGGAGGACATCATCGCGCTCGTCGTGCTCCATCCCGGCCAGGAGGTCTCCCGGCGAGACCTCCGCCGCTGGCTGCTGGATCGGCTCGCGCCGACGAAGGTCCCGCGCGAGCTCGACCTCCGCGAGCGCCTCCCGTTGCTGCCGTCGGGCAAGCTCGACCGCCGCGCCCTTCAGGCCGAAGCGGTCGCCCGTGCCGCGCAATCCCGCGATTGACCCTCGTCCACGCCGCAACCCCGCGCCGGGCCGGATGCCCTTCCGGCGCGGTGATTGCGATGGAGCGCGCTCCTACCCCCGGCGCTCCATCGCGGTCACGATGCGCCCCGCCGCCGCGCCGTCCCAGCCAACGGGCGAGCGCTCGCCGACGGCCAGCCTTCCCGAAGCCAGCGCTGCGTCGGCGCAGGAGGCGATACCCGCCGCGGTGGGCGGCCACGGAATCAGCCGATTCGTCCCTTCGGTGACGGTGACGGGCCGTTCGGTGCTCGGGCGCAGCGTCACGCAGGGGACGCCGAGAACGGTCGTTTCCTCCTGCAGCCCCCCGGAGTCGGTCAGCGCCAGCGCCGCGCCATCGACCAGCGAAAGCATGTCGAGATAGCCGAGCGGCGGGATCACCCGGAAGCTGGACAGCCGATCCTCCAGCCCAAACGCAGCGGCTCGCTCGCGAGTGCGGGGATGGAGCGGCAGGATGATCGGCAGCAGCCGGGCCGCTGCCGCGAGACCATCGAGCATCGTCGAGAGCATCGCCGGGTCGTCCACGTTCGCCTGCCGGTGCAGCGTGGCGACGGCATACCCGCCGGGCGACGCGCCGATTGTCCCGGGAAGGTCCCGCGCGCGCGCGACGGCGAGCCGGTCAAGGAGGGTATCGATCATCACGTTTCCGGCCATCTCGACCTGTGCCGCGGCGATGCCCTCGGCAGCCAGATTGCGCACAGCCCCCTCGTCCGGCGCCAGCAGCACGTCGGAGAGATGATCGGTCAGCCGCCGGTTGAACTCCTCGGGCATATCCATGTCGCCGCAGCGGAGCCCTGCCTCGACGTGGGCCACCCGCGCGCCGGTCACCCGCCGCAGCCGCGCGGTCGCCATCCCGCAGGCGAGGGTGGAGTCGACATCGCCCATCACCACGACCCAGTCCGGCCGCTCACCGAGCACGATGGTCTCGAACCCGGCCATGATCCGGCCCATCCGGCGGGCTGGCGATGCGGCAGATTCCACCGCTCCCGCCGCGAGATGAACATCCGGCTCCGCCACAGCGAGATCGCGGAAGAACGCGCCGGACATCGCGTCGTCGGCATGCTGGCCGGTGTGGACCAGACGCACGTCGTGACCGCGCCCTCGCAGGGCGGTCATGATCGGCGCGGCCTTGACGAAATTGGGCCGCACCCCGGCAGCCAGCAGCACCCTCATGTCATGTCCAGTCCCAACTCGCGATAGAGCTCCAGATAGCGCCGCCCGTTGTCAACCCACGCCCGGTTGGCGATGACCCATTCGCGGGCAGAACGGCCGAGGTCGCGGCGGCGCGCGGGATCGGTCATCAATCCCCGCGCGATGTCCGCGAGATCCTCGGCATCACCCGGCCGCATGAAGAGTCCGTTCACGCCCTCCACCACCATCTCGCGCAGGGCGGGCAGGTCAGAGACGATCACGGCACGCTCCATCGCCATTGCTTCGTAGGGCTTGAGCGGCGTGACCAGTCGCGTGAACGGGAGGTCCCGGCGGGGCGCGGCGAAGACGTCGATCAGGGAATACCACTGCGGGACCTCCTCCCACGGCACCTGCCCCGTCAGCACCGCGGCGGATCCGAGCCCGAGATCCGCAGCCCGTTGCCCGAGCCGGTCCGCCATCTCCCCGCCGCCGACGAGCAACGCCACGGCGGGAGCGCCCTCCCGGCGCAGGATGGCGACCGCATCGAGCAGCGCCTCCAGTCCTTCCCAGCGAGAGAGCGTGGTGATCGCGCCCAGCACAAACGCATGAGGCCCGATCCCGACGCGCGCGCCGAGCGCCGCATTCCGCGGCCGGGGCCGAAATCGCTCGGGGTCCACCGCGTTGGGAACGACGTGGATGCGCTCCATCGGAATCCCGCGCCCCGCGATCTCCCGCGCCATGCCCTCCGAAAGCGTGACGACCCGGTCCGCCGCAAGCATCTGCTCGGTTGCGCGAGTCCGCCGGGACGTGAAACCGGCATCATCCGGAGTACGGCTCGCATCCGCCGAGAGCCAGATCCACTCGTGGAATCCGCGGACCTCGACGATCACCGGCAACCCCATGGGGCCGGCGACCCTGACGGCTGCCGCCATCGCGTCGATGCTGGTCGCGCCGTGAATCGCCTGCGGCTCGATCGTCCTGACAAGCCGGCGCAACACGGTATCCTGCATGGTCCGGCGCTCGTCGACGGTCGCCGGCATCCGGGCGATCACGGCCTCCCGTTCGAGTTCCACCTTCCCGTTCCACCCCCGGATTCCCGGCGCAATCCGGTAGTGGGGAATGCCATCCACCGTCTCCATCAGCGGCGCGCGCGCCGCGCCGCCTCTCCAGGGGTTGCCGAGCAAGGTCGCGACGTGCGGTTCGATCCCCGCCTCCCGTTGCCAGCGCAGGATTTCGCTCGTCCGCACCGTGCTGCCGGAGAGTTCCCACGGCCCGGTGTTTTCCACCAGATGCAGAATCCGACGCGGCTCCCGGCGCGCCGCCGCCAGGGACGCGACGCCATCCCGCCCTGCCCGGGGGCCGATGGTTGACTCGGCCTCCACCAGAACGCCCGCCAGTTTCCCTGCCTCCGTCGACAGCTCCCGGTTGGCGACGATCCACTCCCGCCCGGCCATGCCGATCCGCTGCCGTCGCGCCGGATCGCCGATCAGCCCGGAGAGGGCGCGAGCGAGGGCCGCAGGACTTCCCGGAGGCGTCAGCACGCCGGTCTCCCCGTTCACGAGCACTGCCCGGATCGGGGGAACACCGGACGCGACCACCGGCTTGCCGGTCGCCATCGCCTCCGTCAACTTGCTTGGCTCCAGCATGATCGTCGCCGGGGTGACACGGCGCGGGATGACGATGACATCCATCAACGCATACCAGCGGACAACCTCCTCATGAGGCACACGCCCGGCGAATCGAACGGCATCCGCAACGCCGGCGGCCGCCGCTCTCGCCACGAGCGCTGGCCGCTCCCGGCTGTCGCCAACCACCAGGAGCGTCGCGGCGGCTCCCTCCCCGACGAGACGCGCGAACGCGTCGATCAGATCGCCCACCCCTTCATACGACGCAAGCGAGGAGAGATGCCCGATCACCACATCGCCGGAGGGAATGCGGAGGTTTGCCCGCAGGTCGGGATCGGGCTCCATCGGCCGGATCGCTCCGATATCGATGGCAATTGGCACGACCGTGATCCTGTCCTCCGGGATTCCCCGCGCGATCGCCTCCTCCCGCATGGCATCGGTCAACACCACCACGTGATCGGCGGCAGCCATGCAACGGGTATCCTGATCGAAGAGCAGGCCCATCTGTTCGCTCTTCCCGCTCCGCGCGGGATCGCCCGTGAGCCAGAGGCGGTCGCTCCAGTCACGCACCTCACAAACCGTCGGCAGGCCGAGCGCGCGCCCTGCCAGCAGGGACGCCTCAGCGTACAGGGGCGCGCGCGTGGCATGAAGCACGGCCGGGCGCACCTCATGCGCCACGGTCGCGATCTGTTCCGCGATCAGCGTGACAAGCGCGTCGTCACGCGCGGGCATGCCGGCCCGGAGCGCGGGTAGATCGATCCCTCGCGCAGCTGTCCACTCCACGGTCGGCGGTCGCAGGCGATGGTGATGAACGCCATCGACCAGTTCCTCCGGCGGATCGCTGAGCCAGCCCTGGCTCCAGGGAAAGCCTGGATTGGTGACGACATGCTCGTCGATCCCGAACGCGGCGAGGGTGCGGGCAATCTCCTGCGTGCGAACGGTTCCGCCGTTCAGCACTCGCGGCGCCGAAGCCGCCGCGACCAGCAGGGCCCGGCCCGGGATGGGCTCCCACGCCCGCGCCTCGATGGCAGGCGGAGGGAACGTTCCCAGCAGGGCGGCGCGCCGGCCCCGCGCGACATCGAGAAGCCGCCGCGCCGCATGATTGCCGTCATCGAGCAGCAGAGCGCGCCCGGCCGCGGCCGCGGCCGGGCTGAGATGGCCCGCGGCCAGCAGATCCCGTGCAACCTGCTCGATCGTCCGCGATGTCAGCAGGTGGTCGGCGGTGGCCTGCGTCAACGCCCACGCATCGAGCGGAGCATGTTCCGCGAGCAGCAGCCGGATCGCGATCCGAACGGCTGCATCCTCCCCGAGCGAACCCGCCATTTCCCGCGCGCCAGCCAGGTCACCCGCCGCCTGCAGGGCCGCTGCAATCGAGAAGACGGCTCGCTCGTCGTCCGGCTGCGCGGCGCGCATCGCGAGCCCAACCTCCCCGGCGCGCGTCCAGTCCCGCAACTCCAGCAGGCGATCGAGGATCGGGCTCAGCCTGACCGGGTCCTCACCCGCTCGCGCCGCGAAGGTTGCCAGCACGCGCCCCGCCGCACCGCGGTCGCCCCGCCGCAACTCGACCGCCGCGAGGTGCAGGGCCGCCTCGGCGCTCGCGGAATCCTTCGCGCAGGCCGTGGTCGCCGAAAGCCAGGCGCCCGAGAGGTCGGCACACTCCAGTTGAGCGCGGGAGAGCGCCAGCCACGCCGCGCCGTCTCCCGGTTCGGCGGCCACCGCCGCATGCAGCAACGGCGCGGCCGCGAGAGGATCACCCCGGTTCAGGGCCTCAAACCCGGCGGCGCGGACGTTCGTCACTGGGTCAAGCTCATTCTATTCTCCGAGCGCGATGGCCTCGGCGGCGGATTGCCCGCCGGGTGCGGCAGATTGCCGCGACAGCACGACGATCGACGCGAGCAGCAGCCCGCCGCCCAGCAACCCCAGTGGCCCCAGACGCTCCCCGAAGAGCATCCACGCCAGCACGGCCGCGGTCAATGGTTCCACCAGCGTAATGATGGTCGCGGTGGAGGCTGGCAAATGGCGCAGCCCCCGCTGGTACAACAGGTACGCAATCGCCGAGGGCACGACGCCAAGGTAGAGCACGAGCAACCAGCCGATCAGTGGCTGATCCAGCGAAAACCCGCGCCCGAGCGCCACCGGCGCGAACGCGATGGTCCCGGCCGGAAAGCCGATCGCCAGCGGCAGCAGCGCATCATGGTACCCGGCGATCGTGCGGCTGCCGAGCGCGTGGCCAGCTACCCCTGCCGCCGATCCCAGCCCGAGCAGCACTCCGGCCAGCAGCGCGCCGCCATCCCTCGGACCACCGCCGGCGACTGGCGCGCCGACCAGCAGCGCCGTCCCCGCGAGCGCCCCGAGCAGGGAGACCAACAGCCGCGGCGTCATGGTCTCTCCCAGGAAGATGGCCGAGACGGCGGCGACCAGCACCGGCGGCACGCAGAGGGCGATGAGCGTTGCCTGCGCAATGCCAAGGCGATCGATCGAGGCGAGATAGCACCACTGGTAGACGATGAGCACGACCCCCAGCCCCGCCATCAGCGCGAGGTCACGCCGGGTCGCGCTCGATGCCCCGCGCCACAGGGTCGGTCCTGCCAGCGCGATGCAGGCGCACGCCGCCACCAGCGCGCGCAGCCATGTGACCGACACGGCATCCAGCGTCGTCATCTGGTAGACACCCTTTGCGCCGACGCCGATGGTCCCCCACAGGATGCCCGTCGTCAGCACCAGCAGGAAAGCGCGGCCGCTCGCCGACCGGTGCATCGACCCGTTCCTTTCGCTCGCCCCACACCGCACATTCCGCGGCCCGGGCCCACCCGGAGCCCGTCAGGCTCCGTGCTACCATCCCGGCTGAACACATGGCCGGGGCACGCCGTCCGAAGTGTGGGCCGGGCATGGCGGATGGTCAATCCGGGTGGCATCCGACCTCGTCCTTTCCCGCCATGCATGCCAAGCCGAAGGGAGTTTGCGATGGAGACCGTTCGCCTGACGATGTCGCAGGCCGTCGTCAAGTACCTTGCCAACCAGCATGTCGCCCGCGACGGCAGGCAGAACCCCCTTTTCGCCGGCATGTGGGGCATTTTCGGCCACGGCAACGTCTCCGGCATGGGTCAGGCGCTCGAGGAGTTCCGCGACGACCTGCGCTATTACCGCCCCCAGAACGAACAGGGCATGGTCCACACCGCGATCGCCTATGCCAAGATGAAAAATCGCCTGCAGACCTTCGCCTGCACCTCCTCCATCGGCCCTGGCGCGCTCAACATGGTGACCGGCGCGGGAACCGCCACCGTCAACCGCCTGCCGGTGCTGCTCCTCCCGGGCGACATCTTCGCCAACCGCATGCCCGACCCCGTGCTCCAGCAGATCGAGCACCCCATGAGTCTCGACATTTCGGCCAACGACGCCTTCCGTCCGGTCTCCCGGTTCTGGGACCGCATCAATCGCCCGGATCAACTGCTCGCCAGCCTGCCTGAGGCGATGCGCGTGCTCACCGATCAGGCCGACACCGGCGCCGTCACCATCTGCCTGCCGCAGGATGTCCAGACCGAGGCCTACGACTACCCGCTCGGGTTCTTCGCGCCGAAGGTGCACACCATCTATCGCGGCGTCCCCGCCCCGGATGCCCTCGCGGACGCCGTCGCCCTGCTGCGGCAGGCTCGCCGCCCGGTCATCGTCACCGGCGGCGGCACGATTTACTCCGAAGCCACCGCCGAGCTGTCCGATTTCGCGGACGCCTTCGGCATCCCGGTCCTGGAGACGCAAGGCGGCAAGGGCGCGCTTCCGTGGAATCACCCATGGAACGCAGGCGCGGTTGGCTCCAATGGCGGTCTCGCCGCCAACCGCCTCGCCCGTGACGCAGATCTCGTGATCGCCGTCGGCACCCGTCTTTCCGACTTCACGACGGCCTCCCACACCGCCTTCGCCAACCCGGACGTGACGTTCATCAGCATCAACGTGGCATCTCGCGACGCCCATAAACTCGGCTCCCTGCCGCTCGTCGCCGACGCCCGCGAAGGCCTCAAGGCCCTCCACGCCGCCGCAGCATCAGCCGGCTATCGCGCCGACGCCGCCTGGGGCGACGCCGCCGAGACCTGGAAGGCCGAGTGGGACGCCACCGTGGACTCCCTGCTCCGCGTCACCACTCCGGAGAACCTGACGCAGGCCAATGCCATCGGCATGGTCAACGACGCCGCTGGACCGCGCGATGTGGTCGTCTGCGCAGCGGGCTCCATGCCGGGAGATCTGCTCAAGCTGTGGCGGCCGGTCGATCCCAAGAGCTATCACCTCGAATACGGCTTCTCCTGCATGGGCTACGAGATCGCTGGCGCCCTCGGGGCGAAGATGGCCGACCCCTCCCGCGAGGTCTTCATCATGGTCGGCGATGGCTCCTACCTGATGCTCCACACCGAGATCGTGACTTCCCTGCAGGAGGGCATGAAGCTCGTCATCGTCCTCATCGACAACGGCGGCTTCCAGTGCATCAAGGGTCTGCAGATGGGATGCGGGTCCCCGGCGTTCGGCAACGAACTCCGCGCCCGGAACCCGGAGACCGGTGTGCTCGACGGCCCATTCATGCCGATCGACTTCGCGAAAAATGCCGAAAGCCTCGGCGCGCTCGCCTTCCGCGCCCGAACCGAATCCGAACTGCACCGCGCCCTCGATCAGGCGAAGCAGGCCGACCGCACCGTGTTGATCGACGTCAAGATCGAGCCCGGCCGCGGCGTTCCCGGATTCGAGAGCTGGTGGGATGTCCCGGTCGCGGAGGTCTCGGGCCGACCCGGCGTGCAGCAGGCCCGCGAAGGCTACGAGGCCCGCACCTCGGCCCGCCTCTGGCGCGGCTGATCACAGCCGCGCCCCGGCCACAGGGCGCCCGCGTCGCCGGCCAGCCCGGAGGGAGAGGATCGCGTCGCGCCGAGAGTTGCCGGTCCGGTCCCGCGCCTCCGGTCGCCATCCTGGTGCGGAGCGTGACCGGCAACGCGGTCAGTCAACGCACCGCGGATCGACCGATCCCAACCCAACCGGTGGCCCGCGGGCAGGCTGCGCCAGTCCGGAATTCAGCTGCACCATGGGGTCTCCGCACTGCGGCGCGCACCGGCACACGCCGCCATCCGGAGAAATGGGGTGTGGCAGACTCCGGCAGGGGCGGACGGCGCACAACCCGGCTTGCAGCGGCGGGAGGGCGCATCCGGATGTGTCGGCTGCTTCGCTTCGTGAGGTGTGTCCATGTCCCGATACAACCGCCGGACGTTCCTCCGTGGCGTTGGCGCGGCATCGCTCGCCTCCGTTCTCGGTCTCCACATTCAGGCGATCTCGGCCCATGCCGCCAACCTCGATGAACTCGCCGCGAGCCTGAGCGGACGGCTTGTCCGGGCGGAAGACCCGGATTTACCGGCCGCCGGAACCTCGTAGCCGCACCTCGCCCGCCAAAGGGCGCGACGCCACCGTTCCTTACCCGGCGCCGTTCCCCGGCGGTTTCCGGATGCCCTGAGCCTCGCTCCCCTGCCCCTGCCCTAGCCCGCCGCACGCCAGGCAGCGGCTCCTGCCCGACGATTCATTCAGGGCAGGGCAGGCGTCTGCCGGTCGTCCTCATCGTCAACCACGCCATTCGGACCTGCCCGGTGCGACTCGCCCGCAACCGTCAGCGCACCTCGGCGTGCCACCGCCGTGGAGGCCACGCTGAGCGATCCCGGCCACGCGATCGTCACCGGGTAATCCTCCTGCCCGTTCCGGGGTGATCGCATGCCGGGCGTACCCGGTAACGCGCGCTCAAGGAGACGGGGTCGCCTGCCGGTGCGGGCGGTTGTTTCGCCCCGCGCCGGGGGCCGCCCCTTCATTCTGGCGTGACCGGCCGCCATCCGTGTTCGATTTGTCGCCAGCAGTGCGGTCGGCCATCGGCCCGCAGATCGAATGGGCTTCCTCCGTCCACTGGTTCACCGGCAGGGTGCGATACACCTGTACCCGCTCGTCAGCGTGGAACGGCTCCGACGCGCCCTGGACCGCTGCAATCAAGTCCGTCCCGCTGGTGCCGATGCCCCCCGATCCGGACTTGCCCATGAGCGTCGACTGCATGAACAACACGAACGCGCCCGGCGAGTCCACCAGCGCCCGGCACAGCTCGCCCCGGGTCGTGATCATCGGGCGGCCGAGCCAGTAATCCCGAGGAGAGCCATCCGGCGCGGGTAGGTTGTACTGGCCAGTCACATTGAAAAACCGGATGCCCGGGCGGTCGCCAAGAACGTGGTAGCTGATGGTGGGGGGGAAGCTGGCGATCACCAACGTCTCGTCATCGACCTGCGGCGCAATCGCCGCCAGCGCCTCCAACTGGCCCCCGCTGTTGCTTGGCGCCCAGCTCTTGAGGTCTCGCACGATCGCCATATCGTGGCCAAGCAGCATGGCCGTCATGCCTGCAGCGAGCCCGGCCCGCACCAACCCGCCAGAGGTTCTCGCGGAAACCCCGGCATGGAAGATCGTCCGGATGCCCCACGCAGCCAGCGTCATCAGCGCAACGATGCTGGTCAGGTGGTAACGCTCGCCAGCGGATTCAACCAACGCCGTCACAAGCAGCACGGGAACCCATGCAAGCGACAGGAGCGCCCCGGCGGCATTGCGCCTTTCACCCTGCGCGCTGCCCGCGATCACCCAGACTCCAGCCACGACTGCGGCAAGGGCCACCACCAGAACCGGCAACACCTCGCCGAACGGATTACCCAGAAAAATGGCCTTGAACGCGCGCATATTCGGCGAAAACATGCGCGAGGGATCCAGCAGATGGTCCCCCGGAAATCCGATGCTTGCGGGCTCGGTCCGCGATCCCGCCGACGCTGTCCCGCCTGCGCTGAAGACTCGCCCGAGTGCCACATACACAATCACCGCGGGCAGGCAGGCGGCAAGTGCAATCGTCAGCCCTCGCCGCGCGCCGACAAGCTCGCGGCCAAACAGCGCAAACGCGGCCAGCACCGCTGCGGGCCACAGCAAAGCCCCGGCAATCTGCGAAAAGACCGCCACCCACAGCGCGACGACCATCAGGATCAGCGCCCGCCGGTACGCCTCGCCTCGCGGCTCCCGCACCGCCTCGAGGAAGCAGAGCGCGAACACCCCTGCCGCCACCGCCAGCAGGGCATACATCCGCAGGTAGCTTCCCCACAGCACACTGGCCGGCTCGATGGCTACGAACAGCGCGGCCAACAACCCGGTAACCGTCGAGCCGCTCGCCTTCCGACCGACCAGCCACGCAACCGGCGCCACCATCGTGCCGATGACCACATTGAGCAATCGCAAGTGCTGGAGATGGCCGATGTCCAGCCAGCCGAACCATGCGAATGGCGCCAGAAGATAGGAGATCACGGCGCCATGGAGGTAGAGCACTCCACTCGGCAGCACGGGCGCGCCGGTGCGCGCGATCTGCTGGGCAGCCAGCAGCGTGGAGGCCTCGTCGTCGGTGAACGGAAGGCGCGACGCGATCAGACGCGCCGCGAACGCGACGACCATCAGCAGGCCGACGGCGACCCATGTCAGGAGCCGTCCCCGACGTGATTCATCCGGGACCGGTGCGCGAGCGCGCGAGACCGTCGCAGCTGCGTCCGACAACTTGTCCGTTCCCCACCCGAGCCAAAGCCGGTTCAAGCCCCCACGAGCAAGCAAGCACGTCTCCCCAACCGCCGACGTGGACTCATCTTCCACGCGTTGATCCCGCGCTCGCCTGGGGCGCACCGCCACATCCCCCGCTGAACGCGGAGATGGTACGCGATCACGCGGGCACGGCGCGCGGCGCTCGCCATCCCCACGCATCTCGTCGGCGCATGGGGCTCGCGACTGGCCGGGCAGCGCCGCGCCACACGGCCCTCGCGCAATCACTCAGCGGAGCGCCATCCGGGGATGGTTGCCTACCTGCGGAGAGAGCTCCCCCAGAGCACCTTCACCGGGTCGAGCGCAGCCAGCACGGCCGCCCCCACGCCGACCGCCAGCGAACCGCTCGCCGTCCGGCCGACAAGACATGCCAGCACAATCGCCGCGGTACCGATCACCGCGTTGATGATCCGGAGGTTTTCGACGTTGGCACTATCGAGCCTACCCAGCCAGTCACGCGGCGCAAGCAGGGAGGAGATCACCGCTCCGTGCAGGTGCAGCACTCCGCCTGGCAGTTTCGGGATGCCGATGTCCCGGATGCGCTTGGCGGCCAGCAGCGTCGCCGCCTCATCGTGGAACAGCGACAGCCGCGTCGAGGCAACGCGCGCGACGAACCCCACCACGGAGGCCAGGGCCACGGTCGCTGCCGCTGTGTGCCCATTCAGCGTGCGCTCACCACAACCGCTGACGATGGGTTCGGTCAACTTCGTCCGATCCTGAATGAGCCGGACGTTCGAGTGTTCTCGCAAACGTCCGGCACGGCGGAAGGGACGCGACCGCTCATCGTCTTGCGACATCAGGCGGGATGTTCCTCCGCGCATGGTTGCCGTTTCAGGGTACGCGGCTCGCATTCCAGCGGCCCGTCAGCGGCCGTCAGCATGATGCCTCACCGATACCGCGCAAGGCTGGTAATCTATGTAGTGAACGTCTTCGTTTCGCGGAATGCGGTCGCGTACCCTCTTCGACGCAAAGGCGCGACGCAACGCCGAAGCATCAGTCGCGTCGACCAGCGTACTTGCGGACGATTGGCAGTCCGCTCCAAGCGGGCCCCGCCTGACCGGCCATCACGACACGGATCTCCGGCCATGAGCGACGATCCGGCCCGCATCGCAGGGCGCAAACAGGAACACATTCAGATCGTGCTCGACGATCCGGTCGCCTCCGGAGTGGCAACCGGGCTCGATCGCTATCGTCTGGTGCATTGCGCCCTGCCGGATCTCGACCTCGCGGGCATCGATACGACGACCCGGCTGTTCGGGAAGCCGCTGCGCGCCCCGATCCTCATTTCCGGCATGACTGGCGGGGTGGAGCGCGCCGCCGAGATCAACCGCCGCCTCGCGGCCGCCGCGCAATCACTGGGCGTGGCGATGGGCGTCGGCTCCCAGCGCATCGCCATCGAGCGCCCCTCGCTCTCCGCCGGTTTCACGATCCGGCAGCACGCGCCGGACATCCTCCTCTTCGCCAACCTCGGCGCGATCCAGCTGAACTACGGCTATGGCCCGGACGAGTGCCGCCGCGCCGTCGAAATGATCGGCGCGGATGCCCTTGCCCTCCATCTCAACCCGTTGCAGGAAGCGGTGCAGGCCGATGGCAATACCAACTGGAGCGGCCTCCTGCGCGAGATCGAGCGGGTCTGTGCCGCCCTCCCGGTTCCGGTCATCGTGAAGGAGGTCGGTTGGGGCATCTCCGGCGCGGTGGCGCGCCGTCTCGTCGACGCCGGGGTAAGCGCCATCGACGTCGGCGGCGCGGGCGGCACCTCCTGGAGCGAGGTCGAGCGCCACCGCGCTCCAACCGAACGCCTCCGCGCCGTGGCGGGCGCATTCACCGACTGGGGCATCCCCACCGCCGAGAGCCTGCGGATGGTTCGCGCGGCCGCTCCGAACCTGCCCGTCTTCGCCAGCGGCGGCCTGCGCTCCGGAGTCGATGCGGCAAAGGCGATCGCGCTTGGCGCGGACCTTGTCGGCATCGCCGCACCGCTGCTCCGCGCCGCCGCTGCATCCGACACGGCTGCCCACGATCTGCTGGCCGCCACCATCGACCAGTTGCGGGTCAGCATGTTCGCGGCTGGGGCTGGCGATCTCGCCGCCTTGCGGCAATCCGAACTGCTCGTCGACGGACTCCCGCGATGGCCATGATCCGCGATCTCGCCAGCCGCGGCGACTGGCTCATCCGCAACGAATGGCTCGCGCGCGGCGACGCGGCCTCTCCCGGCGACGCCGACTGGGACCTGTGCGGCGAGATCAGCCGCAGCCACGGGCGCACCTTCTTTATCGCCAGCCATTGCCTGCCGCCGGAACGCCGCAAGGCCGTCCACGCCGTCTACGCCTGGTGCCGGATCGCCGACGACATCGCCGACCACGCGCCGGACCCCGCCCTCGCCGCCGCCGAACTCGACGCATGGGAACGGGAGATCGACGCGCCGACGCACCCGGTCGCCATCGCATTCGCCGTCGCCCGCGCGCGGTACGGCATCCCCGTGCAGCCGGCGCGCGACCTGATTGCCGGCATCAGGACCGACCTTGCTACCGTCCGCTTCGCCGCCTGGGACGATCTCTCCCTCTACTGCTACCGGGTTGCGGGCACCGTCGGCCTGATGGTCGCCCCGATCCTCGGGTGCACCGACGAGGATGCGCTGCCCCACGCCGTCGACCTCGGCCGCGCGATGCAACTCACGAACATTCTCCGCGACGTGGCGGAGGACGGGCGCAATGGCCGTCTCTACCTGCCGATCGAGGACCTCGCCGCCTTCGGCTGCGACCCGGAGGCCACCATCGCCGGCATCCCGACCGGCCGCTTTCCCGACTTGATCGCCTACGAAATCAACCGCGCCCGCGCCCTCTACCGTTCCGCCGAGGAGGGCTATGCCGCCCTCTCCCCAAGCGGTCGCCTGACCGCGATGGCTGGCGCCAATCTCTACGGCGCGATCCTCACCCGCATCGAGGAAATGAACTGCGACGTCTTCGCCGGCCGCGCGCGCGTCTCCGGACGCCGCAAGTTGCGTGCGGTTCCGGGCATTGCCGCCACCTTCGTCCGCCATGCCGCCGCCGATTTGCCGGTTCCCGGCGCGCGGGGATGACGGGATGGCGCTAGCCCCGGTCCGTCTCCGCCGCGATGAGGTCGTCCACGATGACCGCCGACGACAGCACGCCCGGCATCCCCGCCCCCGGGTGCGTTCCCGCTCCGACGAAATAGAGATTGGGCACGTCCTCCGACCGGTTGTGCGGGCGGAACCACGCCGACTGGGTGAGGATCGGCTCCACCGAGAAGGCCGAACCGAGGTAACTGTTGAGGGTCCCCGCGAAGTGGCGCGGGTCGATCATCCGCTCGGTCACGATGTGCTTCGACAGCCCCGGCAGGTAACGGTCCTCCAGGAACTGCATGATCCGGTCCCGATAGGGCTTCGCGGCCTGCTCCCAGTCGACATCTCCCCCCAGGTGCGGCACCGGAGAGAGGACGTAGAAGGCATCGCACCCCTCCGGCGCGAGCGACGGGTCGGTCAGGGTCGGCATGTGCAGGTAGAGCGAGAAGTCATCCGCGAGGATTTTCTTGTTGAAGATGTCGTCCAGCAGGCCCCGGTAGCGCGGGCCGAGGATGATGTCGTGGTGGGCGAGAACCGGGCCATCAGTGCCGCGGTACTGGCGGTCGGTCCCAAAGTAGATGACCACCAGCGACATCGAGTAGCGCATCCTGGCGAGCCGCTCATCGGTGTATTTGCGGCGAACCCGCGCGGGCAGCAGATTCTGGTAGGCGCCGGCCACATCCGCGTTGCAGACGACGGCGTCCGCCGGGAGCGTCTCGCCGGACGTCAGCCGGACGCCGGTCGCGATGCCGCGCTCGGTGGTGATTTCCGCGACCTCGGCGTCGAACCGGATCCTGCCGCCAAGTTCGCCAAACAGCGTGACCAGCGCATCGACCAGCGCGCCGGTTCCCCCCATCGCGAACCAGACGCCCCACTCCCGCTCAAGGTAGTGGATCAGGGTGTAGATGCTCGATGTCTGGAAGGGATTCCCCCCAACCAGCAACGGGTGGAACGAGAGCGCCTGCCGCAGCCGGGGTTCCTTTACCCGCTGCGCCACGAAGTCGTAGACGGAGAGAAAACTCTTCAATTTCACGAGATCCGGGGCGATCGCCATCATGTCCTTGAAGGTCAGGAAGGGCACGTCGGCCAGATCGGTGAAGCCCTTGGCGAAGATTTTCCGGCTCATTTCCACGAAATCGCGGTAGCCTGTGACGTCCGCCTCCGACGCGCCGATCCGGCGCATCTCGGCGATCATCCGGTCCTGTTCGCCGGTGTAGTCGAAATGCGATCCGTCCGGGAAGAAAATCCGGTAGAACGGGTCGACCGGGACCATCGTCACGTAGTCGTCGGCGTTGCGGCCCGAAAGCTCGAACAGATCGCGGATCAGCCACGGCGCGGTGATCACGGTCGGCCCGCCGTCGAAGGTGAACCCATCCTGCCGGTAGACGTAGGCCCGCCCGCCCGGCTGGTCGCGCTTCTCGACGATGGTCACCTCGTGCCCGCGCGACGCCAATCGAATGGCCGCCGCGAGCCCGCCGAACCCGCTGCCGATGACGATGATGCGCTGCGTTGTCACGAGGCCTCTTTTCCGCTCGATCCCGGACCGTTCCCGTCCATGCTAGCCACCCCTCTCCCTGCTGTCGAGAGGCGCACGCTCCCCCTCGCTACCGTGGCCGGAGGCGCGCAATGACCGGGAAACGGCTGCTGCTGATCCTCGCGGTCCTGCAGGCGATCGCGGCGGCGCGCGTCTTCTCCCGCATGGCCAGAACCGCGGGCGGGTCGCCCATCGCCCCCACTCACGCCCGGCTGCCCGGTGAGCGCGTCTCCGTCATCGTCCCGGTCCTGAACGAGGAGGACCGGCTGGCCCCCTGCCTCGAGGGGATGATCCGCCAACCGCGCGAGGTGGCCGAAATCCTCGTCTCCGACGGCGGATCGACCGACGGCACGCACGACATCGTCGCCGCCTTCGCCCGGCGCGATCCCCGCGTGCGCCTGATCGACGCTGCCCCCATTCCCCCTGACTGGAACGGCAAGGCACACGGCCTCCAGACCGCCCTCCTTGCTGCCGATCCCGCCGCGCAGTGGGTCCTCACGATCGACGCCGACGTCCGGGCGCAACCCGATCTCGTGCGTTCGCTGCTTTCCGAGATCATCCGCAGCGGCGCGGCGACCACCAGCGTCGCCACCCGGCAGCGGCTCTCCGGCCCTGCCGAGGGCATCCTGCACCCATCCCTGTTGACCACCCTTGTCTACCGTTACGGTATCCCCGGGCAGGACACGACGGACCTCGCGCTGGTGCAGGCCAGCGGCCAATGTGCCCTGTACCGCAGGGCCGCCCTGCTGGATGTGGGAGGATTCACCGCAGGCAGGGAGTCCCTCTGCGAGGATGTCACCATCGCCCGCGCGATGGCGGCCGCCGGCCACACCGCCGGCTTCCACGAGGGGGGCGACATCGCGGTGACGGAGATGTATCGCGGCTGGCGGGATGCATGGGACAACTGGTCCCGATC
Source organism: uncultured Chloroflexota bacterium (assembly GCA_903864575.1). Classification (GTDB taxonomy): domain Bacteria; phylum Chloroflexota; class Chloroflexia; order Thermomicrobiales; family UBA6265; genus CADCWF01. The sequence goes on along the minus strand of CAIPGK010000410.1, from coordinate 10,285 downwards.
CCTGCCGATGCGGGACAGCTTCGTGAACCGCACCGCCCTGTTGCTGCTGGCGGAAGCGACGCTGGCGCAGGCGCTGCCGCTGCCGATCGCGCTGTTCACCCGGCGCGACAGCGGCCCGGCGGCGGTCCTGAACCGGGCGTTGCTCGTGGCTCGGCTGGGCGTGCTCGCCGGAACCGCCCGGGCCTACCCGAACCGCCCATGGACTTACTGGCTTTCGCCGCTGGCCGACGTGCCGGCCACGCTCGCCCTCTGGCGCAGCGCCACCCGGCGGCATCACACCTGGCGCGGCAGGACGATCGTCCGCGACCACAGCCCGAAACGCGGGAGGACGCCGTGAAACTCGCCAAACTGTTCCTTGTCGGCCACATCGCGGCATTGCTGTTCGGCCTGCTCGGGTTGCTGGTCGTCATCCCCAACCTCGCGAACTTCGCGAGCGACCCCCGCGCGATGAAGGTCTACGCGCTGGGCATGTCGAACGGCGGCGCGACGCACATGATCTTCGGCGCGCTCGCCATGTTCGCGTTCGGCTGGGTCACGGTCGGGCGCGCGAAGACCATCATCTTCTTCCTCGTCTCCTTTTTCCTCTCGCTCACCAGCGAACTGGTCGGCACCGGCACCGGGTTCCCCTTCGGCAACTACGCCTACACCGATTTTCTCGGCTGGAAGGTCATGGACCGGGTCCCCTTCACCATCCCCCTCTCCTGGTTCTACCTCGGGTTCGCCGCCTACTTGCTCGGCCGCCTCATCGCGGCCCGGATCGGCGGCCGCGAATCCCTCTGGACCCTCGCTATCGGCGTCTGGCTGCTCACCGCGTGGGACCTCGTGCTCGACCCGGCAATGGCCGATCCCGGCATGTCCGTGAAGTTCTGGGAGTGGCATGTCTCCGGCCCATACTACGGCATGCCGATCCAGAATCTCCTCGGCTGGTCCGCCACTGGCCTGCTCTACATGGGCATCAGCCGCCTGCTCTGGCGCGAGGAGATTTCTCCCGCATCGCTGACGGGCCGCGCCTGGTTTCCGTACGCTGTCTACGTTGCGAACATGGTCTTCGCGATGGCCCTTAGCCTCAGCGCCGGTCTCTGGCCGCCGGTGATTCTCGCCATCGTCGCCGGCGTCATCCCCGCCGCGCTGGCCCTTTTGCCGCGCGGGCAGTCGGCCGTTCCAGTTCCGGAGCAGCAGGCATGGCGACCGATTCCCGGCAAGTAAGCGCCTGGTTCGCCTGGCAGTCGCTCCGCGCCACCGCGCGCGCCTGTTGCAGGAAGATCGATCTCACGGTCGAGGGACTGGAGAACATCCCGCGTGAGGGGGGCGTCGTCCTCGCCTCCCGCCATTTCCACCACTTCTGGGACGGCTGCGTGCTGCTCGCCACCCTGCCTCGCCCAATGCGCGCCACCGTCACCCTCGACTGGGTGGACCACCCTCGCCTCCATCGGGTCATGTCCCTCGCCTCGGATGCCGCGGGGTGGACCATCACCCCCCGCTTCGATCACACGAACCGCCTGCCCGTTAGCGAAACCGCGCAGTTGCTGGCGGCCACCCGCCGGAACGTGGAGGCCTTGCGCGGCGGCGAACTGGTCCTCGTCTTCCCGGAGGGATACCCAACCATCGACCCGAACCCGACGCCGAAGCGCCACGACGACGAAATCCTGCCCTTCAAACCCGGGTTCCTCCGGTTCGCCGCGCTAGCGGAGCGCGACGGGCGCACCCGCGCGCCCATCGTCCCGGTCGGCTTCGAGTATCGCCGCGGGCCGAACTGGAGCATTACCGTCCGATTCGGGGAGCCACAGCGCCCCTGGCAGGACGAACCCGCCCACATCGCGCACATCGAACGGGAAGTCCGCCTGCTGTCCGGAGTATCCTGAGCCATCGCGAGGCACGGTCCCGCATCGCCGTGTGTACCCTGGGGAAAACCATGTACTCGACGGTACGCGAAGCCCTGTTCGGTGATGAGGACATCTACGCAGGCTTCCCGCTGCAGGAGTATCCGCTCGACAGGCATACCTGGGGTGGTACTGATCCCATCTTCGGCCGCCTCATCGCCGAAGTGCGTCCCTCCCGCATCATCGAAGCCGGCACGTGGCGAGGCTGGTCGGCCATCACGATGGCACGCGCCTGCCGCGAGCACAACGTGGACTGCCGGGAAATTGTCTGCGTCGACACCTGGCTCGGCGCCGGCACTCATCTCGTCAAGGAACCGGACGGCACGGTCATCCCGTCACCCATGCGCACGGCTCTGAATCGCCGATTCGGGTATCCCCGGATCTATGATCAATTCCTCGCCAACGTCATCCACACCGGATGCCACGATCTGATCGTCCCGTTCGCAGCACCCACCAATATGGCAGGCTCCGTGCTTCGCACCATCGGGCTTCAGGCCGAACTCATCTACCTCGACGCCGACCACTCCTACGAGTCGGTCGCGACCGATCTGCGGTCGTTCTGGCCGCTCCTCGCTCCCGGCGGCGTCTTCATGGCCCACGACTACGCCACTGGTTTCCCCGGGTGCCGTCTCGCCATCGACGAGTTCAGCGAGGCGCACGGGCTCACCCGGTATGTCGAGCGGGCGTGGTGCCTGCTGGTGAAGTAGCGCATCGCAACGGCCCCGGAGTCCCCCCGAACCCATCCTGTGCCCATCGCTCCACCGCCATGTCCGGAGCGTGTGGGAATCGCTCGTGCCGCCGCCATTCTCCCCTGCCTACTCTGGTGATGCCGCCGGATTGGTCCGGCGGCCGGGACCGAGAAGGTCCAATCTCCGGAGGCTCGCAGATGCTGGAGAACCGGTACATCGTCAATCGCCACGCGGCGGGAGCCCGCCCCGGCGCGGACCCCGGCGCGGCGGAGCGACTGGCGGCGCGGCCCGGCCGCTACCACCGCCCGTCAAAGACCCGCCAGCACGCCGTCGCGCAGCACGTCCTGCCTCCCGCCAAGGGACCCATCCCGCGGCCGCGGAGCAGGCGCGATCTGTTTGGCGCGCTGGCGGCCCTTGGAGCCATCGCAGCCCCCGGCATCCGGCGGCAGGCCCCGGATGCCGTCAACCCGGCATCGGCGCCGGCGGCATCCGACACCCCCGTGGCGCCTCCCCCTCCGGAGGCCGCGGATACGAACTGACCCACCGCCAGCCGGCCCGCCCGGCGACGCGCATCGTCACCCGGAAACACTGAAAGGAACCGCAATCATGTGCAGCGATCTCGCTTCCAGCCACCATCCCGGCGCCGCGGCATCGGCGGCATTCTCCCCCGAACGGATACTCACCCGCAGGAAACTGCTTGCGGGGGTTGGCGGCCTGCTCGCCGCCCCCGCGCTCGCGATGGCGAGCGCCGCCGCCACCGAGACGCATCCGGAGCGCGCCTTCGGCTGCCGGGTGGATGTTGCCCCGGGTCCGGCTCCAGCCTCCCGCGCCAGCGCGGTGGCGGCCACCAGCCCCCGGCCCGTTCTCGCTGGCATCCCGTGGTACGAGCGGTTCGACACCCCTGTCGAGCGCACCGGGGCCTTCTGGATCGGGCTCGGGCGGGAGTGGGGTTCCGTTCGCGCCGGCCATGCCGTCTGCCTGCGGCCGCCAGCCCTCCGCGATCCCCGCGGCGCGTGGGAGCACTACGATCAGGGCGCCAGTTGCGCCGCCGTCGGCTTCGCCGCCAGCCGCGCCGCCTCCCTGCTGACACAACGGCTCTACGACGGCGTCCGCATGTACGAGGCGGCGCAGCGGTACGACCAGTGGAATGGCGAAAACTACGACGGAACCACGATCGAGGCCGGGCTCGCGGCTCTCGTCGCGGAAGGTCCGTGGCCCGTGCGCCAGTCCATCACGCAACCGATCCGCGCCGACGCCATCAAATCCTGGCGCTGGGCGCTCACCGTCGAGGAGATCCTCGCCGCGCTCGGCTCCGGCGAGGAGTTCGTCCGGGTGCTCAGTTCGTGGGGAACCGCATTCCCGCGGGAGGTCCGCCTGCCGTTGCGCGCGATCGAGCGGCTGCTCGCCGAGTCCAGCCAGTTCGGGGTCGCCATCGGCCGCGTTCCGGTCTGACCGGGTCCGGCATGGAGCCGGGAGCGGCGCTGCTCCCGGCCCCCGTGCCCCGGCCTGGACTCAGCCGATCGCCACCCGCCGCCCGCCGCCCTCGCAGGACTGCCGGGCCGCCAGCGCGACGGCAAGCGCCGTCCTCGCGTCGGAGGGCATGGCGCGCTCCGGGCGCGCTCCGCTGCGGATGCACGCGATGAAGTAGGCGCATTCGGCGTGATAGGGATCGCCGCTTTCGGGCTTGAGCCGTTCGGGATCGCCTTCGGCCGGGAACCAGTCGAGGTCGTTCACCCCCGCGCCCATCTCCACGCTGCGGCCACCGGCGCGGAAGGCGTACTCCAGCGCGCCCCGCTCGCCCAGCACCTCGATCCGCGAGCTGAACGGGTAGGACTCGGGCATCATCATGCCGCCGTCCACCATCGCAGTCGCGCCATTCGGATACTCGATCAGCGCCTGCACCCGGTCGATCCCGCCCGAGCGCGGATTCACCTCTCCGTGCGCGGTGACGGCCACCGGGGCGCCGAAGATCCAGTTCAGCGCGTCGTAATCGTGGATCATCATGTCGATGACCGCGCCGCCAGTCAGATCCGCGCGGCTGAACAGCGCGGACCACGCCGGGAATGGTTGCCTGCGCGTCGCCAGGCCCGCCCGCGGCGCGCCGATTTCTCCGGCATGCACCCGCCGCGCGATCTCCATGTACTCGCCCCAGAATCGCAACACGTGGGCGATCATCAGCACCGGGCCGCCATGGGAGCGGGCAACCAGCGCATCCGCGTCCTCCATCGTCATCGCGATCGGCTTTTCGAGGAGGACATGCTTCCCGGCATCGAGCGCGGCCTCGGTCACCTCGCGGTGCTGGAGGGTCGGCAGGCAGATGTCCACCGCGTCGATCGACGGGTCGCGCAGCACGGACGCCAGATCATCGGTCCAGCGCGTGCCGAACTCCTTCGCCAGCGGTTCCGCACGGTCCGGCCGCGGCGCGTAGATCGCCGCGATCTCCACATCCGGCATGGCGGCGTAGGCCTTGCCGTGCGTCCCGCCCATGAATCCCGCGCCGAGCACGGCAAGTCGGACCATCGTTGCGTCTCCTGACGTGGCTTGTGGGCTTATGTGGTCGGGAGCGAACATGCCTGGTCTGGGGCGAGAATCCCCTTGGCGCAGGCAGCAACGTCTGCAAGCCCATCAGCCCACAAGCCCACAAGCCCATAAGCCCGCTATTCCGGCACGAACTGCCGAACGTGCCGGTACGAGCCGGCCATGGCGCGGTCGACATCGGCGAGCGGCGGGATCGTCCCATCGAACTCGACCTCGATCGAGCAGGGGCCGTCGAAGCCGGCCGCGTCGAGCGTCCTGAAGATCGCGGCGTAGTCGATCTCGCCGGTGCCCACCTCGGGGAAGTTCCAGACGCCCGCGCCGCCCACCTTGTCCTTGACGTGCACGTGAGCCACGGTGTCCACCGCGCCCGGAAGATCTCCCAGCGGGTCGGTGTCGCCGTAGAAAATCACGTTGCCGGCGTCGTAGTTGATGCCGACGTTGCCCCTGCCGATCCGCTGGATCAGCGCTTTCGACATGACGCCGGTGGCGAGCAGCCCGCCATGGGTCTCCAGGCAGATCGTGATGCCATCCTGCGCCGCCTCGTCGGCGAGCACGCCGATGCGCTTGAGGAACTCCTCGCGCTGGTGGTCGAGCGACCCGGCGGAGGAGGCATCGTGCCCGCCGGTGCTGGTGGTGATCATCGTGATGCCAAGTTCGCGGCAGAGGCGCAGGGCCTTGCGGAACTGATCCATCCCCTCGTCGGTGACGAGATCGGAGTGGCCGCTCAGGGAGACCGGCGTCAGGGCATGCTGCTTCAGCAGGGCACGCAGGTGATCGAGTTCGGCGGCGTCGGCGTCGCGCGTCACGTGCTCGGTCCATCCCGGCACGCTGGCGAGCTCGACGGAGCGGAAGCCTGCCGCCGAAATCCCGGCCAGCGCCTCCTCGAGCGAGTAACCATGGTAGGAGTTGGTGGATGCTGCGAGGCGGTCGGCCACGGGAGGTCCTTTCCTTCAGGATGGATCGGGACGAACGGGGCCGCTATTCGTTGAACCAGCGGCGGCCCGGCTTGAACTGCATGTACTCGACGAACAGGCCATCCTCGACGACGAAGGCGACCCGCGCGAATGGCGGCTCTCCGACCTCGAAGGGGGCGAGGTAGAGGTCCTTGCCCTCGAGGTGCGCATCCAGATCCTCCACCGCCCACGCGATGTGGGGGGCGTTCTGGAACGCGGGGTCGATGGCGCTGTCTTCGGCGTAGCGCAGGAACTCGATGCTGTTCGGATGTTCGTAGGGGCTGGTGACCCAGCACTTGCTCGACGGAATCCAGCTCTCGTCAGGCTGGGGGTCGATCGCCCGCAGACCGACGTGATGGAAGCGCTTCGAGAGATTCGCCATGACGCTGCTCCTGGGCCCTCACCCCCTGACCCCCGCTCTCCGCATGGGGAGGGAGGTCAGGGGTGGGAGTTCAGCCCTACGCGCCCGCGCCTTCCGGCACGACCAGGCTCTTGAAGTCATCGCTCAGCGCGAAGCCGGCGGCGTCGGCCTTGACCTTCTCGTGGTCGAAGTCGTTCGCGCCCTTCACGTACTTGTTGCTGATGATGTCCTCGGCCTTGATCTCCTTGGTGAGCTGGCCGATGTCGAACGCCGTCTTGAGGAAGGTGTTCCAGGACTCCATCGAGGCCTCGCCCCAGCCCTCGGGCCGGGTCGCCCAGTCGCCGCGGAAGACCTGCGCCAGTTGCCACATGGACTCGACCGCGACCTGCTTGTCGGTGAAGACCTCCTGCAGGGCAGGCAGCGCCTCCATCGTGATCTGGGTGGCGGCAAGCGGGTTGTGGTAGCCGAACTCGAGGCCCTGCGCCCAGCCCTTCAGGTAGTTGGTGTACACCGCGTCGAGGTTGGCATCCTCGAAATCCGCGGAGCGGATGACGAAGGAGTTGGCCGGGAACTTCGACCACGAAGAGCCGAGGATGTAGTCGAAATCGAGCCCGGAAGCGAGCCACTGGGCGCGCAGACCGGCCCAGGAAAGGGCGGAATCCACCTGCCCCTGCGCCAGCGCCTGACCCCAGGTCTGGCCGGCGTCGACGTAGGAGACGGTCTTCGGATCGAGCCCGGCCTGCGCCAGCTCGGGGTCGGTGATGCCCTGCCAGCCAGCGCTCCCGAGGGAGATCGTCTTGCCCTCGAGGCCCTTGAGCGACTCCGGCATCTCGCCCTTGCGGAACGCGAAGTCGAAGACGTCATAGGCGCCCATCTGGAAGACGGACATCAGCGGAATGCCCTGCTCGACCGTCAGCGAAAAGACGCCCGGCGACGGGTAGCCCATGTCGGCCTGACCGGCGTCGACCGACTTGGTGCCGGCAGTCGCCTCCATCGGGCCCGGCTCCAGGCTGGTTTCGAGGTCACCGAAGTAGCCCATCTTCGCCGCGACCCAGTAGGGGTAGTCGTCCAGCACGTCGATCGTGCCGCGGGGCGACACCCAGCGGACCTTGTTCTCGGCCGGCTGGAAGGCCAGCACGTGCGAGCGCTCCAGCACCGTCAGCGCCGGCGCGGCAAGGCCGAGCGCCGCGGCGCCCTGCACCATCCGGCGACGGCTGATGCTGCGGTTCACGAAGGCGTCGATCAGTGAATCCACGCGATTCATCCCGTTTCTCCTCCGACTGGCCTCACCCGTGGAGGCCGACCGGCCGGACCCGTTCGTCCGGCGTTGTCGCTGACTTCGCCCGACCTCGGGCGGGAGTCCATTGTCAGGGGCAGGCCGTTCCTGCGGCTAGGCCTGCCAGCTCGCGTACTTCTTGCCGAACCAGTAGAAGAAAATGTAGATGGAAACGCCCATCAGCGCGAGCAGCAGGATGATGGCGTAGAAGTTTTCCATCTTGACCATCGACGACCAGTACATCAACTGGTTGCCCAGCCCGTTCTTGCCGCCGACCATTTCCGCGCCAACCGCCGTCAGCATGCCGAAGATCGCGCCCACCATGAGGCCGACGATGATCATCGGCAGCGCCAGCGGGAACCGGATCTTGGTGAAAATCTGCAACGTCGACGCTCCATAGGATTTCGCCAGCGCGATCTTCGCGAGGTCCGTCCGCCGGAAGCCGGTGGAGGAGTTGATCATCACCATCGGACCGACCGCCAGCGCCACCGCAATGATGCGCGGAATGGAGTTGAACCCGAACCGCAGGATCAGCAGCGGCACGAGGGCGATCATCGGCGTCGTCACCAGCAGCAGGATGTACGGGGTGATGATCTTCTCGACCAGCGGGAACTGCGTCACCACCGCCGCCAACACCAGCCCGATCGCCGCGCCGATGACGAACCCGATCCCGAGCTCCATCAGCGTAATCTTCATGTGCGGCCAGAACAGGTCCGGGAAGCGGGTGACGAGCGTCCGCCCGATGGCGCTCGGCGCGGGCAGGATGTAGGGCTTGATGTTGAAGGCCTTGACCGCGAACTCGGCCAGTCCGATGACGATCACCGCGACCAGCGCGATCAGCCCGATGTCCCGCCAGCTGCTGGCGAGGTTGCTGCTCGTCAACGCCGACCAGTTCGTCAGGTCGACTTCATCGCCACCCTCGCCGCTCTCCCCGAATGTGGGAATCGTGTCTCGAAGCTCGCTGGCCATTGCCGCTCCTTCGTGGGATGTCAGGTATCGGGTATTGGATGTCGGGTGGGCCGACCGCTTCGGGTTTCAGGAGCCCGGTTCTGTCCGCTCCCGACGCCCGACGCTCACGGTTCAGTCCGCCGCCTGCGGGGTATAGACGCCGGTTTCGATGGTGCGCTTGATTTCGATCACCGAGCGGATGAAGTCCGGCTCGAAGGTCATCTCGATCGTGCGCGGGCGTGGCAGATCGACCGGGAAGATGTGCGCCAGCCTGCCGGGGCGCGGCGTCAGTACGACCACCCGGTCCGCCAGAAAGATCGCCTCCGACACGTTGTGCGTGACGAAGATGATCGTCTTGCCGGTTTCCATCCAGAGCCGCTGAATCAGCAGGTTCATCTCGTCGCGGGTGAAGGCGTCGAGCGCGCCGAACGGCTCGTCCATCAGGATGACTTCGGGATCATAGGAGAGACAGCGCACGATGCTGGCGCGCTGCTGCATGCCGCCGGAGAGTTCGCGCGGGAACTTGTTCTCGAATCCGGCCAGACCGACTTCCTCCAGCAGCCGCTTGATCCGGGGCTGGGCCGGCGCGGGGTCGATCTTCTTGATCTCGAACGGGAAGAGGATGTTCTGCTCGAGATTCCTCCAGGGGAGCAGGTTGGCCTCCTGGAAGATCATCCCGATCTCCGGGCGCGGCGAAGTCACCGGGGTCCCGTTGAGGACGACCTGTCCCGACGTCAACTCATGCAAGCCGCTCATCGCCCAAAGGAGGGTGCTCTTGCCGCAGCCGGATGGCCCGAGGATGCAGATGAACTCGCCCTTCTCGATCTCGAGATTGAGGTTTTCCAGCGCGTGAACCGACCCGGTCTGGGTCTTGTAGTGCTTGGTGGCGCGTTCCACCGTCATCAACGGCGACAAATCCCGGTACCCTCCCCCGCGGTCAGCACCCCGCCCCCGCGGTGTCGTAGTGTCGATCTCGCCGCCTGCGCCGGCGCGAACCGTGTCCGACTGGAACCTTCGCGGGCATCCATCGCCCGCGGCCGGATTGCCTGTGGGTTGCGACAAGCCGTTGCCGGCGTGTCTCTACGCATCACCGTGGACGCGGAATGCGCCGGATTCTATGAACGCCCCCACCGTCTGTCAACTGCGGAGCCCAACGGGCAGAACGGCCCGTTTCCCGCTTTTGCAATGGCGTCGACGCGCCGGTTGGCGGTATCGTTCACCCTCGCGGCGCTTCCGCGCTCCGTGCGCGGCGAAAACGGGTTCCCGGCTGTGCGGGAATGGGCGCCGCCGGGCTCAGGCATCAGGGAGCAGGGAACCACCATGGAACGCAAGCGAATTCACGTCACCGGCGAACTTCGCGGGGCCGGGTTCGGCAGCGGCGGCTGGCGCAAGGCTCACGCCCTGATGCTCGGCGGCTTCATGGACAAGCAGAAGGATGGCTCCTTCGTCTTCGAAGTCGAGGGCCGCCCGGAGGAGATCGCCCAGTTCATCGATTGGGCGCAGCGCGGGTCCCCGCGCTCGGTCATCAGCAACGTCGCGATCACCGACGTCGCGCCGCTCGGCGAGACCGAGTTCCTCAAGGCCGAGCGCGGCGACGAGGACGACGACGGGGACGCCGCCGACGACGACAGCGCGGACGG
>CAIPGK010000409.1 GCA_903864575.1 uncultured Chloroflexota bacterium | reverse complement strand
TGCGAGAGCGCCCGAGAACGCCGCAGCGACTGGTGCGAGCAACGCCCCGGCTCCATCGAGCGCGCCGCCGATGGCGTTCCCGATGGCGCTCGCGAGATCGCCCGCGACGGTGAGCGAGGCCGGGATGCCGACCGAGAGGGTCCAGGTGGTGAAGGTGGCGACCGCAGCTCCGGCCCGCTGGAGCGCGCCGAGCAGCCACTGCCCGAGATCGCCGAGCATGCGGATCGCGGCGGGCGCGGCGACCTCGAGCGCCCACCCGGTGAGCTGCACCACCCCGTCCTGCAGCGCGGCCCCGATCCCCCGCAGCGCCTCCGCCGCTCCCTGCCAGTTGCCGGCGGCGAGCGAGCGGCCGAGATCGGCGATGAGGGGGGCGAGCCGGGCGGCTCCGACGGCGACGGCGTCCACCCCGTTGGCGAGCGCCTGGAAGAATCCCGCAACCGGAAGTCCGGTGACCAATTCGATGGTGTTGCCGAGCGCGTCGAGATCCCGGCCCAGCGCGGTCAGGTTGCCCGACCATTTCCGGGACTGCTCGAACCAGGTCCCGAAATGCCGGAGGTTGTCGGCGACGCCGGCGAGCGCATCGAAGGCCCGGCTCAGGTCGAACACCCCGCCGGTCGCGATGTCGAGGGCGTGCCCGACCGCGGAGAGCGACTGCGCCCAGCCGGTCTCGAAGCCGCTCTGCCGGCGGAATACCTGCACCAGCGTTCCCAGCTGTCCGGCGAACCGCTCCACCGCGCCGGCCGCGCCGTCGACCAGATCGGCCACCCCGCCGAAGTTGGTCCGGTAGGCGGCGATCGCGGCGGCGACCACCCCGAACGCGATCGCGAGCGGACCGAGCACGGCGACGAGCGCGCTGCCGGCGGCGCCGATGGCGGCGAAGAGCGGGCCGATGAGGGGAAGGCTCGCGAGGAAGGTTCCCCCGAAGGTGACGGCGCCGAACGCGCTGGCGAGGGCGCCCACCACCGAGACCACCGCAAGGATGGGCTCCGGCAGGGCGAGCATCGCGTTGACGACCGCGGTCGCGCCCTTCACCAGGAGTGTGAGCGCGGGCAGGAAGACCGAGCCCGCCGTGATGGCGAGGGTCTCCAGCGAGCCGCGCAGCGTCTCCAGCGCTCCTTTCAGGTTGTCGAGCCGCTGCGCCGCCTGCTCCTGCACCGTGCCGGCCGCCGCCATCTCGCCCTGGAAGGTGGCGATTGCCCCGGCGCCCTGTTCGTAGAGGATGCTCGCCGCGCGGACCGCGTCGGTTCCGAAGAGCACCGCGAGCGCGGTCTGCCGCTGCTCCTCGGTCAGGCCGCCGAGCCTGGACTGCAGTTGCCCGGCGACGCCCTCGAGACCGATGAACTGCCCCTGCGCGTCGAAGAAGCTCAGCCCGAGCTGACCCATGAGGGTCGCCTGCTCCTTCGTCGGATCCAGCATCTGGATGAGCATCGTCTTGAAGCTGGTGCCGGCGTCGGAGCCCTTGAGCCCGTTGTTGGCGAAGATGCCCAGCTGCGCCGTCAGGTCCTCGATGGGGATGCCGAACTGGCTGGCGACGAGCGCGCTCTGGGCGAAGGCCATCCCGAGTTCGTTGACGTCGGTGGCGCTCGCGTTCGCCGCCTGCGCGAAGAGGTTGGCGATCCGGACCGACTTCTCCCCGGCGGTCCCGAACACGGTCATCGAGTCGCCGAAGACGTTGAGCGCGGTCGCCATCAGCTCGGCGGATTTGGGCACGCTGGTCCCGGTCGCGGCGGCGAGGTCGAGCGCGGCCTGCGCGGCGCCGTCGAGCACGTCGGCCACCGGCAGCCCCGCCTTGATCAGCTCCTCCATCCCGGCCGCGGCTTCCGAGGCGCTGAACGCGGTTCGGGAGCCGAGCTCCAGCGCCGCGTCCTCGATGGCCTGCAGGTTGGCGACCGCGTCCTGCCCGCCGACGCTGGCGATGCGGTCGAGCGCCTGCTCGAACTCCGCGGCCGTCCCGATCGCGGCGCCGAACGCGCCAACTCCCGCGATCCCGATCGCGCCCAGCGCCGGGGCGATCGCGGAGAGCGACGGCACGAGTCCGGCCGCGGACGCGTTCAGCGAGGACAGGTCCGCCCGCGCCGCGGCGACGCCCCGGCCGTTGTAGTCGATCTGGATGGTTCCGAGCGCCGCTCCCAGGTCCATCTACCCGAGCCAGTCCGCTTCGCCGCGCAGGATCTGCTGCACCATCTGGTCGATCTCCTCGCCGTCGCCCGCGGGCGACCGCTCTTCCGCGAGCCCCAGGAACCGCTCGAGGTCCGCCGGTCCCCACTTCGGGGCGGGCATCGTCGGCGTGCGCCGGTCGGCCGGCATCGGCTTCTCCACGGTTTCGGAGAGCGCGCGTTCGAAGCGCTCGCCGAACTCGAGGGTCATCAGGTCGAAGGCCAGGCAGTCGCGGCCGGAACGACCGGCCTCCTGCAGGCCGATCAGGTCAGACGGGCGGCGCGGCAGCCGCGCCAGCCGGTAGAGCGTCCACAACTCCCAGCGCCGCTCCATCCACGGGGCGAACACTTTTGGCGGCCTCGCCGTCCTGCCCCAGCGCCAGCTGCAGGTAGCGGATGCGCTCGTCGAGATGGAGCTCGGTGACGAGCATCGTGTAGGGGTCGTCGTCCAGGTCGGCCTCGGTCAGCACCAGCCGGGGCCGGATGAACCCGGCGCAGCAGACGAGATTGGCCAGCCGCTCCTGCCGCTCCTGGTTGCGCCGCAGCCGCTCCATGGTGAGCGGCCCGGCTCCCCCCTCGGTCTGCAGTTCGTCGAACACCCGCAGCACCTGGTTGGCGGCCTGCATGGGGAGACCCGCGAAGGTGGCGCTGTCGGCGAGGGAGAGCGCCCGCACCTGCGCCCAGCCTCCCGTGCGAGGCAGCGGCATCAGGAAGCCGCGCCGCTCCTGCTCGCGCTGCCGACGCGCCCGCTCCCGGGTGGGAAATTCGATCCGGTCGTCCCGATCCGCGTGTTCTGTCATGGCTGCAAGATCCTCCGGAACGCGTCGATCCACGGATGCCCGCTAGCGGCCGGAGACGTCGCTGCCGTCGGCGGGAATCGCCCCGGCGGTCTCGAAGGACTGGATGCGGTAGAGCGAGCCATCGAGCGCGACCCCCTTGAAGCTCATCTCCGGCTCCAGCCAGCTGCCGGACTCGAGATTCCACGTCGGGTCGTTCTGGAGCGCCGCCTTCAGCACGGTCAGCCGCAGCGCGCCGCCGGCGGTGTCGCGCGCGGTCGCCTGCCCGGTGATCTGGACGTACTGCGCGGGCAGGCTGGCCGGGCTCTCCCAGGTGGTGATCTGCGATCCGGCGATGCC
>CAIPGK010000408.1 GCA_903864575.1 uncultured Chloroflexota bacterium | reverse complement strand
CGAGCAGGATACCGCGAGGCAGGCGAGCGCCGAGTTGGTGGTACTTTGCCGGGTTCCTGAGGAAGTCGACGACTTCAGTCAGTTCGCGCTTGGCCTCTTCTTCTCCTGCGACGTCCGCGAAGGTCACCTGCGGCCGCTCGGGGTCATGCTGGCGAGCGCGGGAACGGCCAAATCCGAAAACGTTCTGCTGTCCCCTGCTCATCTGCCGGCCCATGAAGAAGATGAGGCCGACAATCAGCAGGAAGGGAAGCAGGGAGACGAGGATGGTGGAGAGCAGCGAACTGTCTCCCTGATCGCCGATGACCTCGACGTTGTTGGCGGCCAGCAAGGAGAGCAGATTCGGGTTCTCGATCGGCGGCAAACTGGCCCTGATCGCATCACCGACCGCGACCTCGCGGGTCGCTTCCGTGGGCGCGGGAACGATCTTGTCGGCGCCACGGTCCCAGCCGATCGGCTGCTTGAGCGACGCCTCGATCTGGGTGCCTGTGATGACGACGCTTTCGACGTTGCCGTCCGTGATCTGCTTCTCGACCAGCGAGTACGGGATGGTGATGTACGCGGTGTCCCGTTGCGGGTCAAAGATCGCGTAGATCTGGTAGGCCAGAAGGCCAAGGAACAGCAGCCCGATCAGCCACGGCGGAATGCGCGGCTTTTTCGGGGTTGGGCCACCATTCGCGGGTCCCTTCGGACGCTGAGGAATGCCAAACGGCGACTTCTTTGTGTCGCGGTCTGAATCTGGCGGCCGCTGCATCAGCGACCGAAACGGGGAACCGGGGTCGGTCATGGGGTCTTTCCAGCCTGTCGTCGAACATACGCGCGTCGGGGAATGATGATTCATCACGAAAAACGGCCTGCCGGGCTCGACGGTTCCGTCCCGTGAATGGTAGGTCGCAGCCTCCGTAATGTCGATGCTCGCGGTGTTGCGTTCCATCACCCGGGCAGCAGGCGCCACAGCGCGGGCACTGCGTACGGATCTTCCTCGCCATGAGCGAACCCGACCCACTCCACGCGACCCGAGCGCCGGAGCGCGGCCGGAATCACCTGCCCGTGAACCACCATTCGCGCATACCGCTCGCCTTCTCCCCAACGTTGGAGGGCTTCCGCATAGGCGGCGGCAGTCGGAGGGTCGGACAGCATCACCTCGATGAACTGCCCGGTTGTGAATCCCTCGCCTTCGAGCCGGGAGACGAGATCGGTGATCGCTGGGGTGATGAACTCGACGATGGCGTCGACGCGGTCTGGCCGGTCAAGATGGACCGTTTCGTCAGGCATCGCTGACATCCTGCGCTCCTCTGTTCCTGAGGCGTGGACACTGGCCGCGCAACCTTCGGCGCGGCCGGGGCGTTTCCATGATGGAAGGACGCAAAGCCGGTTTGCACGTGAAGAGTAAACTGACCAGACAGGAGCGCGTCGTTCCGAGCGACGCGTTCGCGTGAAAGGATGTCGAGGGATGAGATGTACGAACAGGAACGTGCGAGCTGGAATGCTCGCGGTCCGGTTCGTCGCGGCGATCGCGCTCTCAGTGGTGATCGGCCAGACGTTGCCTCTTACAGTTGCCACCGTCGGCGCGGAAGCTCCGGCACTGGCGACGGTTCGCTATGACGCTCCACTGCTCGAGGCGCCGGATTCAGGGTCGGACATCATCAGGATCGTCCGGGAAGGAACCGACGTCGAGATCACCGGCCACAACGCCATCGGGTACCTGATGGTGATTGCGGACGGCGAAACCGGCTGGATGAGCGCTGACTCCTTGACCATCTCCGGGGCTGGCCCAGTCTCCACCGCGGCGTCACCAAATGGCGCATCGATCTTTTCCGCCCCGATTCCGGATGCCTCGGTCCTGGGTGAGGTGCCGGCAGGCGGCGTGGTGATCGTGACCGGCGCGCACGTCGATATCTATGTCGCCGGGTCCTACGACGGTGTCGGCGGTTGGATGATCGAATCGGATCTCGACCTCCCATACGATGCGGATTCGCACGGGCGCTGATCCCCGGTGAAGCTGTCTCGCCTCCGGTAAACTGTCGGGCATCGATGGCGGTTCGGTTCGGAAGGCGAAACCATGGCAGAGCGGGAAAGCGGATTGCCGCGGAGCGCGGAGGCGGTCATTATCGGTGGCGGCGTCAATGGCCTGTCGACCGCGTTCCAACTCGCGAAGCGCGGACTGCGCGACGTGGTTGTGCTGGAGCGGCGACAGCTCGGCGCAGGCGCAACCGGCAAGACCGGGGCGCTCGTTCGCTGTCACTACGCAAACACGCCTGAGTCCGAGTTGACCCACAGGAGCCTTGACATCTTCCGCAACTGGGAACAGCGAGTGGGTTCGGGACAATGCGGCTTCGATCCGGTCGGGTTTCTCCAGGTCGTGAGTCCGGACCACGAGGCGAGCCTGCGAAAGAATGTTGCCGATCAGCAGACGCGCCCCGGCGTGCGCGCTTGCGCCGGACGGCGCCGCGGAAAGCGGCAGGGGTAATCGAACCCCCGCGAGGAAAAATCCTAGCT
>CAIPGK010000407.1 GCA_903864575.1 uncultured Chloroflexota bacterium | reverse complement strand
CTCGATGGCGCGCAGGTGGAGGAGGGGACGGGCGCGACCGGATTCTGCTCCGGCTCGATGGGCGCTCCCGCGGGCGTGTGGCTGGGCCCGGCCAACCAGAGCCCGAGCTGGCGGCAGACCCGGCCGATGCAGGTGGCGGGATGCGGACGCGGAGGCATCCTGCGCGTCTCTGCCCGGCTCTACCGCGCCACCTGGGACAACCGCTGGCAGGAGGATCTCTCCGACTGGGTCATCGCGGGCTCCGTCGACGCCGATCCCGGCCGCGAGCTCACCTGGAGTCTCGACTGCACGCTGGCCGGGGAGGGATGGAGCCGGCTGCGGCCCTACCTCGACTGGATCGCGCCGTGGCTCTCCATCACCTACCCGGACGGATCGGTCAGCGAGGGCCAGCTCGGGCTTTACCTCGCGCTCGATTCCCCCGCATCCCGGGGCGAATCCGGGGCCACCGTCGATCTCCGCGCCGTCGATCCCCTCTGGCTGCTCGGCGCGCAGGAGTTCGCGCTCCCGATCATCGCCCGGGCGGGAATGAAGAAAACCGATCTCGCCCGCAAGCTGCTGCGCAACGCGGTGCTCACCGGCGGGGACGGCGGCGACCGCACCGATCCCGAGGACCTCGGACAGGTCCCGAACCCGACCCGACGTCTCTCCATTCCCGATGTCGACCGGACCTTTCGCAAGGATGTGGAGTGGCCGCGGGACACCTCCCGGCTCGACCTCGTCAACGAACTCCTGCAGGGCGCGGGATGCACGCCGCTCCATTCGACCGCCGAGGGCGCGCTGGCATCCCGCCGGCTCGGCGTGGAGGGCGCGGACGGGGTGTACCGCCGGCTGGCCGACCGCACGCCGGTCAGGACCTACGTCGCCAACCTGCCGCCCGGACGGGAGCTCGCCGACGGCGCGCGCCCGTTCAGCCGCGGGATGACCGGCGACGTCGTCGGCCGGATCGTGACGACCCCGAAGGCGGACCGGCTGGAGGACGAGGTCGCGCTCGTCAACGATCGTCCCGAGGGCGGGCGGATCCAGCGGCGCTTCCAGATCCGCGACCGCGACAACCCGCGCGCCGTCTGGGGGGAGAACGGCCGGCGCAGGCGGCGACGCATCCACGGGCGGCTCGTGGAGGACGACGCGACCGCCGACGAGGTCGCGCAGGCGCTCGCCGAGCAGATGAGCCTGCGCACCGGGACCGCCACCGTGCGGGTGCTGCCCGAACCGGATCTCGACCTGCTGCACGAGACGGTCGGGCTCGCGCTCTGGGACCGCGACGGAGAGCCGGTCGCCAGCGGCCAGTGGGCGGTGCAGCGCGTCCACTGGGGATTCACGCCGTCCGACGCCGTCATGGAGCTCTCGCTCGGACGGGTCGACGGACTGGAGGGGATCGTTCGATGAGCCTGCATCGCGGCGCGCGGCCCACCGCCGCCCACGAGGACCTGATCGCGCTCGTGCTCGACCTGATCGACGAGGCGCTCGATGGCCGCCTCCCGATCATGGGGACCGTGACCGCCGTCGACGCCGACGGCAGGCCGGTGGTGCACGTCGACGACGAGGAGGACCCGCGAACGATCCCCTTTCCCCGCAAGGCCGCGCAGTCCTACGAACGGGGAGACCGGGTGCTGCTCGCGCCGAACCGGTCCGGAGCGTACGTGGTCGCCGGCGGCATCGAGAGCGGGCGCAGCGCGCGGCGGGTGCGGGGCGAGCACGTCGGGACGAAGGAGATCGGGCGGGAGCACGTCGTCGACGGCGCGATCGGGAACGCGCAGGTCGAACCGGGCGCGCTCGGCGGCGACCGGCTGCGCGACGGCGCGATCCGCAGCGAGCAACTCGCGGGGAACGCGGTGACCGGCGAAAAGGTCGCCTCCGGGGCGATCGAGACGACCCACCTGCGGGACAACGCGGTGACCGGCGGCAAGCTCGCGGACGGGTCGGTCGACACCGGCTCGATCCGGGACCGCGCGGTGACCAAGGGCAAGCTCGCCGACGTCTACGCCGCCGAATCCCACGCGCACGACCAGTATGCGAGGCGGACCGATCTCGATCTGTACGCGAAGAAGAGCGCGCTCGACGACTACGCGAAAACCGGCGACCTCGACCGGTACGCGAAGAGCGCGGATCTCGGCGCGTACGCGAAGCGCGGCAAGTACGCGGTGAAGGACAACGCGGGCAAGACGATCGGGACGGTGGAGCTGTGAGCGAGCGCGCCATCGGGTACACCCGCTTCCCGCACGATCCCGACGACCAGGAGTCGCTGCTGCGGCCCGCCACCTGGGCCTGGACGGTGTTGCGGCAACCGGTGACGCCGGGAGACGCCACGCTTCCCGTGGAGTCGACCGCCGGATTCGCGCCGTCCGGTCTGCTCCAGGTGCGCTCGGGGGAGCAGGCGGAGTGGGTGAGCTACACCGGAACCACCCCCGACAGCTTCACGGGATGCGAGCGCGGGGCCTTCCTGGAGGACGGCGGCATCCTCGCGATGGCGCACCCGCCGGGCGCGGAGATCAGCCAGTTGCCCGGTCCGACCCATCACCGGGTGCTGGTCGACGCCCTCGTCGCGGTGGAGGAGACCCTGCTCGCCGGCGCGTTCGGCGGCGAGGGCGAGACCGGACCGACCGGGCCGGTCGGACCGGAAGGGATCGACGCGTTCGGTCCGGAGGGTCCGACCGGCCCCACCGGCCCGGCCAACGGCATCGTCGGCCCACAGGGAGCGCCCGGTCCGCCGGGCGAACCGGGGCCGCAGGGGGCGGAGGGACCGGAGGGCGCGCCATCGACCGTGACCGGCCCGGCGGGACCGCCCGGGCTGGACGGGGCGAACGGCCCGCAGGGTGGCGCCGGTCCGACCGGGCCGGGCGGACTCGGCGCGGTCGAGTACGCCGCGGAGGGGACGCTGGCCGGGTCCGGCGGCCGGCTCGACGTGCGCGGCGGCAACGGCGTGCTGGTGCGGCCCTACCCGGACCGGATCGAGGTGCGCATCCCGTCGACCCCGGGACCGACCGGGCCGCAGGGAACAGCCGGCGCGACCGGACCGGGCGGCCTGGACGGGGTCGACGGATCGCCCGGCAACGCCGGGCCGCAGGGGGCGACGGGCGCTCAGGGCAGCGCGGGCGCG
>CAIPGK010000406.1 GCA_903864575.1 uncultured Chloroflexota bacterium | reverse complement strand
GGGCGGTCCTGTCATGTCTCGCCCCGACCCGCCCATCCGAGCGACATCTGTCACCATTGACCCAGCGTCCCGGCCGCGGGCCGCGCCGACATGCCACTCCCGAGGCCGTGCAATGCCCCCTTCCTTTGTCTCCGGTTCCCATTCCGGCGGATCATCCCCAAGCAGCGCGGCACACCGCGAGGCCGCGCCACGCTCCATCCGCTGTGCAGTCCTCACGGTCAGCGACACCCGGACCCCTGAAACCGACACGAGTGGCCGGATGATCCGGGAACTGCTGGACCTTTCCGGACATGAGATCATCGCCCGCGACATCGTCCCCGACGACCCGGCGCGCATCCGCGAAACCCTTGCCGGTTGGATCGCCGATTCCACGATCCAGGCGATTCTCAGCAATGGCGGAACCGGCATCGCCGCCCGTGACACCACCTACGACGCGATCGTCGGACTGCTCGACAAGCGCATCGACGGCTTCGGCGAACTCTTCCGGATGCTCAGCTACAACGAGATCGGCGCGTCCGCCATGCTCTCCCGCGCGATCGCCGGGGTTGCGGGCGGCAAGGTCATCATCGCCATGCCGGGTTCGTCGAACGCGGTAAATCTCGCAATGACCAAACTGGTGTTGCCGGAACTCGGTCACCTCGTGTTCGAGGTCGGGAAGTAGCCCTCTCTTGTGAGCGCGCATCCGACGGCGGTAGCATGATTCTTCGGCAGGCGGTCAACGAAATCATGGTGAAAGGCGGGAACGCGGGTGGCGGGTGAGCGCAAGGCGCGAGTACTGAAAGGCTTCCGGGACTACCTGCCGCAGCAGATGATCCTGCGCGGCCGGATCATTTCGATCTTCCGCGACATTTTTGAGCGCCACGGCTTCGAACCGCTCGACACTCCCACCCTCGAGTATCTCGATGTCCTCACCGGCAAGGCCGGCGAGAACGAGAAACTCATGTACCGGTTCGAGGATCACGGGGGCCGCGAAGTCGGCCTGCGCTACGACCTCACCGTTCCCCTCGCCCGCGTCGTCGCGATGCACCAGAACGACCTCGTTCTCCCCTTCAAGCGCTATCACATCGCCCCGGTCTGGCGGGCGGACAACCCGCAACGCGGCCGCTTCCGCGAATTCTGGCAGTGCGACGCCGACATTGCCGGGTCCGCCTCGATGCTGGCCGACGCCGAGGTCGTCTCCATCATGGCCGAGGCACTGGCCGCGGTCGGCTTGCCCAATTTCGTTATCCGCATCAGTCACCGCCGCATTCTGGAGAGTCTCGGTCTCGCTGCTGGCGTCGCCCCCGAGCAGGCGACGACGCTGTACCGGGCCATCGACAAACTGGACAAGATCGGCGCGGAGGCAGTCGCTGCCGAACTCGTCGAGGTCGGCGTCTCGCCGCAATCGGCCGCCCGAGTGCTGGAACTCGCCTCCATGACCGGCACGCCGGAGGACTTGCTGGACCGCCTGGATGTCGCCCTCGCAGGGGTCGACAACGCTGCGGCCGCACTGGCCGATCTCCGCGAACTCTTCGCCTACCTTCCGGCATTCGGTGTGCCTGCCGATCGCTACATGCTGGATCTCTCCCTTGCCCGCGGCCTCGACTACTACACCGGCCCCGTCTACGAGGCGACGGTCACCCAGCCGAAAGTCGGCTCCGTTGCCGGCGCCGGTCGTTATGACGGGCTTGTCGGCAGTTTTCTCGGCCGCCCGGTTCCTGCCACCGGGATCTCGCTCGGTCTCGAGCGGATCATCGAGGTCGTACAGGAATACGATCTGCTGAAGACCCCGGCAACTGTCGCGCAGGTCGCGGTCGCCGTGTTCCCGGGCACCGTCGCCGCCGGGGCCAGGATCGCGAGCACGCTCCGCGCCGCTGGTCTGAATGTCGATCTCTCCCTGCAACCGAACCGGAGCGTTGGCGATCAGTTGAAGCAGGCGGCACGCAAGGGCATCCCGCTCGCTGTCATCGCGGGCGACGCCGAACTGCAGGCTGGCTCCGCAAATCTCAAGGACCTGCACAGCGGCGAGCAGGAAATGGTCGCGCTGTCCGACCTCGCCGCCTCGGTTTCCTTGCGACTCGATGCCATGCAGCAGCTGTAGGGGATAATCCCCCGAGCTTTGCCGCTCGGTCCGGGATCTGCCCGGCCGATCGCCCCGGAGGCGCGCTCCAGATGTCCAATCTCCTGAACGACGAGTTCGACCTGTACATGCTTGTGGTCGCCCATCCTGACGACAGCGAGTTCTCGTCCGCCGGAACCGTCGCGCGGCTCACCGATGCCGGTAAGCGGGTCGTGATCATTCAGGTGACCTCCGGCGACAAGGGCTGCCCAGATCCCCACGCGAGCCCGATCGACATCGCGAAGAACCGCGAGGCAGAAATGCTGGAGGCGGCCAGTCGCCTCGGCGTCGAGGAGGTCGTGTTCCTGCGCTGCCCGGACGGCGAACTGATGCCGGACCTCGACCTGCGGGAAAAAATCGTTCGCATGATTCGAACGTGGAAACCGGACGTCATCATCACCCATGACCCGTACCGGCCCTATGCTCTTCACGGCGATCACCGCGCGGTTGGTCTCGCGACGACTGATGCCGTCTACCCCACGGCGCGGGACCCGCTCTACTTCCCCGAGCATTTCCAGGGCGGGCTTGAGCCTCACAAAACCGCCGAAATCTGGTATTTCGGCCCGGAGAAGCCGGACAAGATCGTCGACATCACCAGCACATTCGACCGGAAGATCCACGCCCTCGAGGCGCACGCGAGCCAGGTGGGCGACGTCAAGGAACTCGAAATCCGTATGCGCGACCGCGCCCGCGAACTTGCCGAGAACAAGGAGTTCGAACTCGGCGAGGCGTTCAAGGTCGTCCAGATGCGTCGATGACCGGGTCGCC
>CAIPGK010000405.1 GCA_903864575.1 uncultured Chloroflexota bacterium | reverse complement strand
CAGATCGCGGATTCGCCCAATGCATGAACCCCTGCCTTCGCGGGTGCTCCTTCGGCACGGCTCCGAACTTCACTTGCAAGGCGGGCAACGAGGATTACTGGTGTGGCCCGGACGGGGTGGTGTGTGACAACTGCGCCGCCAAGGGGCGTGTCTGCCGGAACAAGCAGTGCGTCTGCAAGCAGGGGTGCATGAACGCTGCCGGGGATTGCATCCCCGGCAACACCGCCCGCGCTTGCGGTCTGCCGGGGGAACGCTGCGTCCGCTGCGGCGACGGCGAGAGCTGCATCGGCGGTGAGTGCGTCTGCTCAGGCTGCAAGAACAGGGACGGCGCATGCCAGGACGGCGGAAAATCCGGCTCGTGCGGCAAGAATGGCCAGCCGTGCATGAAATGCCTCGACGGCCTGCGCTGCGTCGATGCGGGAAAGGTCGAAGTCTGCGGAGGATGCACGGCCAAGAACTGCCCGGACGGGTGCTGCATGGGCGACAGCTGCATCCGATACAACCAGCAGGGAACCGACTGGGCCTGTGGCACGGGAGGCCAGGCGTGCGAGGTCTGTCCGGACTACACCCAATGCCGGTCCGGCATCTGCCAGCCTTGCGAATGCCCCGGCGGCTGCTGCGATTTTCGCGGCGTTTGCCAGAGTGGGACAGATTTTGCGCAGTGCGGCGTCTCAGGCGGCCCGTGCGAACAGTGTTACCCGTTTTGCTATGCCAAGGCCCAATTGCCCCAGCCTTGCGGGTTCGGCTGCGTGAACGGAAACGGCGACTGGGTCGATGGGCTCTCCAACCAGGCCTGTGGCTACAGCTGGCAACCCTGCACCGCCTGTCCGGCCGGGACGGTCTGCAAGGAGACCGTCTGGGAAAACACCATGATCCTGGGCGGCCAATGCAAGGACGCTCCATGTTCGGGATGCACCGATCAGAACGGTCTGTGCCGGGCTGGCAGTCACGCCCTCGCCTGCGGCAAGAGCGGTACGTGCAAAGTCTGCTCCGGTGACCAGGTATGCATCGATGGCGCGTGCATCTGCGCGGGGTGTCTCGATGCCCAGGGGCGCTGCCGCAAGGGGAACAGCGACCGGCAGTGCGGCGCCGACAGCGAGCGGTGCAAGGTTTGTCCTGCCGGGCGCATCTGCGTCAACGGCGCGTGCCTCTGTCCCGGGTGTGAGATGGCAAACGGCTCCTGCGCGCCTGGTTCCAGCCGCAAGGCATGCGGAGTACGCGGGGAACGCTGCCGAGCCTGCAAGGGCGGTGATGCGTGCGCGGCGGGAATCTGTGGCGCATGTGCCGGGTGTCTCGATGACGAAATCTGCCGCGCGGGAGATCAGGTCAGCGCCTGCGGTGCGGGCGGTGGCCAGTGCCTCGTGTGCAAGGCGAACGAAACCTGCATCAAAGGGGTCTGTACCCCGTGCCTCGGGTGCATTCTGAATGGAACGTGCGTCCCGGGGACGTCCGAAACCACGTGCGGCAAGGGCGGCTCGATCTGCTCGCGGTGTGGTGCGGGACTCGTATGCATCGACGGAGGTTGCACCTGCGTCGGATGCATGAAGAACGGCGAATGCCGCGCTGGAACCGGGCGTCAGGCCTGCGGAACCGGCGGTGGTGCGTGCGATTTGTGCAGGAACGACGAACTCTGCGTCGCAGGACAGTGCGCAGCGTGTGGCGGCTGCATCGACGGCGAGACTTGTGCACCGGGTAATGTCATCCAGCGTTGCGGCATCGGCGGCGCGGCGTGCGCCAGGTGCGGAGCGGGCAAGACCTGCGTCAACGGCGTGTGCAAAACCTGCGATGGCTGCATCGATGGAGAATCCTGCGCTCCAGGTGGCTCGAATAGTCGTTGCGGCAAACTTGGCGGCGCATGCGTCCAGTGCTCCGCCGGAAAGACCTGCGTCAACGGAGCGTGCGTCGCCTGCGTCGGTTGCATCGACCAGAACGGCGCATGCCAGTCGGGCACGGAACTGGGACGCTGCGGCGCGAGCGGCGCATCGTGCCTTGCCTGCTCGCAGGACAAGGCATGTGTTGCCGGTCAGTGCGCAACCTGCCCTGGTTGCCTGCAGAGTGGCGTGTGCAAGCCCGGAAACCTCAACAATCTTTGCGGCAAGAACGCGGCGACGTGCGCTGCCTGTGGCAACGGCCAACGCTGCGTCAATGGATCCTGCGTCTGCGACGCCACAAGTTGCCCAACCGGCTGCTGCGATGGGACGACCTGCCGCGGTGGATCCAGCGATTCAGCCTGCGGGACCGGCGGTATTGCCTGCACGACCTGCGCCGGGGGCAACACCTGCCAGAGCAAGGTCTGCGCGCCGCCGCCAAACTCCTGCAATGCCGGAAACTGCGGCAGCGGTTGCTGTGACGGCATCACCTGCCGAAACGGGAACAGCAACGCCAATTGCGGGTCGGGCGGCGCTGCCTGTGCTGCCTGCACCGGGACCAAGACGTGCGAGAGCGGCGCCTGTGTGACCTGCGCTGGCTGCATCGACAACGGGGTCTGCAAGGCCGGAACCTCCGCGACGCAATGCGGGAAGAACGGAGGCTCATGCTCCGCATGTGCAACGGGTGAGACATGCGTTTCCGGCGTATGCACGTGCGCGGGCTGCCTGCGATCCGGTATCTGCAAGGCAGGAGACACGATCACCAACTGCGGGAAAAACGGGACCACCTGCGGAACCTGCACCGCCGCTCAATCCTGCGAAGCTGGCGTGTGCGCAACGTGCACCGATGACCAGGTTCCGGGTGTTTTGGAGACGTTCGCCAGCGAGGGCTCAGGAACCGGACAGCTTTCCTCTCCGAGCGGCATTGCCGCCACATCGGATGGCCGGTTGCTTGTAGCCGACTCGGGCAATTCCCGGGTGACATTGTGGACATCGACCGGCGGTGTCTGGTCGCAAACCGGATCTTTTGGGAGTCAAGGCGCCGGTTCAGGACAATTCAATGGGCCGTACTGCGTCGCAGTCGCACCCAATGGCTCCGTCTTTGTCGGCGACAACAACAATCGGGTCGCAATCTGGGAGGAATCCGGCGGAGCATGGTCGCAGACCGACCAATTCGGCGCCTCAGGTTCAGGCACGGGTCAGTTCTCGCAGCCACGAGGCATCGCCGTCGTCAGCAATACCCGGGTGCTCGTCGTCGACAGCCAGAACGATCGCGTCACCATCTGGGAAAAGAGCGGCGGCACGTGGTCGCAAACGAGTTCGTTCGGCGATACCGGGGCAGTCCTGATGGACTTCCCGCTCACGATCGCGTGGGAGCCAACCAACAGCCTCGCCTTTATCGGCAATAGCGAAGACGTGACGGTTTGGAGCCTTGGCGGCGGCGTCTGGAGCTACGTCGAGACGATCGGCACGTTCGGACTCGGCTGCGCAGCAGGCCAGATCAATGGCCCCGGCGGCCTCCTCGCAAGCACGCCGGGCGGTCTCCTGACGCTCTGGGTCGCGGATGCCTCACTCAACCGGTTGGTTCGGTGGGAAAAGCAGTCGGGCACATGGACAGAGGCAGCAAGAACCGCGTTCGACGCCGTCAATACGCCGGAGGGTCTGGCGGAGATTTCAGGGACGGTCTACACGACCTCCTACTACGATCATCTCGTCGCTGCAGTCGGCGACATCTGCGGGTGCGCGGGGTGTCGTGGAGGCGGCTCCTGCAAGGCCGGGACGAGTGACGCCTTCTGCGGATCGAACGGGGAGATCTGCGTCGCCTGCGCAACCGGGGAATACTGCGCCGATGGCGCGTGCGCTTCGTGCACCGCATGGAATCAGATCGATCAGATTCAGAACGGAAGCGGAAACGCCGCGTTGAAGAATCCGTACGCGATCGCAGCGTGGAACGGCCAGTACCTCATCGCCGATTGGGGGCAGGACACCTATCGCGTCAGTGTTTGGCAACAGAGCGGCAGCACCTGGTCGCACGTCGAGAATTTCGGCACGTCGACGCTCGCTGCTGCCGTCGACCTCGCGGTCGCCAGCGACAACCGCGTCCTGGTCAGCGAGGGAGCGCTGATCTCGGAATGGGAACGCACCGGCGGGACCTGGAGCAAACTCGGGGACTTCGGTTCAACCGCGTACTGGATACGCAATATCGCCATCGACTCGGCGGATGGCGTGTACGCTCCGCTCAGCGATGCCCAGTCCGGGCAACTGGTCCAGGTCTGGCAGAAATCCGGCGGCTCGTGGAGCATGGTTGAGAGTTTCGGCGGATATGGATCCGGCGACGACGAACTCGACGAACCCACCGGCATCACGACCACCTCGGATGGAAGAGTCTGGATCTGCGACAAGAACAACGGGCGGATCGCGGTCTGGCAAAAGTCCGGCGGAGCCTGGGGCTGCGTTGCGCGCTTTGGCGCGGGTATTCTCACCGACCCCTCGTCGATCGCGATCGACAACGGTGCAATACACATCGTTGACAGCGACGGGGGCAACAGCCGGGTCACCATCTGGAACGAAGCCGGCGGGAACTTCTCCATGATTGGTCAGTTTTCCGAGCCGAAGGTTGGCTGCGGCCCGACCTACATCCAACCGAACAGCCTCGCCAGCATCGGCGGCGAGCTCTACCTCGCCAACGACTATGGCGTGACCATCTGGACGGGCGATCACTGCCCGTAACAGGGTCATCGGAATCATCGAATGTCTGTTCATTCCCGGCTGAACTGGCGCGGCACGTCCGGCGGCAACGGCTCGACGGGTTGGGGATGGGGGATCACCCGCACGCCAAAGGACGCCCGGGGATTTCTCCCCGGGCGTCTGGTCAAGACCAATTCCCGGATTCCGGGATGCCGAAGACTCCAGAATTCCGCTGGAGTCAGTCACGATGACCCGGATCAGGCGCAGTTCCCATCCACGCCGCAGGACCCGGAGCAGCACTGCTCGGCAAGCGTGCATCCCCGACCGGCGGGGCGGCACTCTCGGGCGGGCGCGGCGCCAGCGTCTGCCGTGTCGGTCCCTCCGTTCGGGGAGGCGCTGGCCGTGTCGGCGCCGGCATCCGCGGATTCGACGCCGCCAGCAGTCGAGGTATCGTCCATCGTGATGTCCACCGGAACCGTTCCGGGATTTGCGGACGCGGCTGGCGCATCCGCCGGAGCGGGCGTTGGGGTTGGCGCGACATAGTTCGGGTCCGGCTTGCACCAGCCGAAGGGGTCGCAATACAGCCCGACGCAACAGGCAATCTTGCCCGCTCCGCACTCGCCCCCGTCCGGCATGCAATCCGGGCCGCCGCACACGCCGTAGTAGCATGCCTCCCGGTCGCAGCAGGCATCGCTCCGGCCGCAGCCGCCACCCTTCGGCGTGCAGGCGCACTTCCACCCGTCCCCGTCCGGCTCGGGGTAGCCCGAGCAGCACAGCTTGCAGGTGTCGTTGCGCCACCACATCGTCGGGTTGTTGTCACACGTGGTGCCCGGTCGAAGGCAGTCGTCGCCGTCCCCGCTCTGTTGCGCTCTCGCGACTCCCGGCACGGCAGCCGCGCTGGTCAGCACGGCCATCGCCGCCGCCATCACCGAGCGACGATTGCCGCGTCCTCCGAAGGCGCGGGTCAGCGCGTCGAACCGCTCGTTGTCCATGGTGCGTCCCTCCCTCATCTCGGGGCGATTGCGCCTCGCCCGGCTACAGTGTACGGACATTCAGCCATTCTTTGCATCATTGCCCGCTTCCAATCGGCAAGCCACGACCGTCCCGTGGCTTGGTAAGATGAAACGAACCGGAATGTACCGGTGTTTCGGCCCGGCCCGCGGGACCACGACGGAGGAGTCTCGATGCCCCCGTTCAATGACATGTTGTTCCAGGCGGCGAACCGCCGTGCCCTGCTCAAGGCGATGGCGGCCGTCGGCCTTGCCGCACCGGCGGCGCGCGCCGGCACGGTGGGAGCCGCGCCGGTCGCGGGGTCCGCTCCGATCGCCTTCGCCCGCTACCAGGCAGACGCGACGACCCTGGTTGTCGGTCTCGATGGCGCGCCGAGCGACCGCGATCCGCACAGCCAGTATGACTACCGCTCCACGCTGGTCGTCCGCGCAGTGTACGAGGGCCTGATCGGACTCAAGGGCGCCAGCACCGAAGAGTTCGAGCCGCTGATCGCCGAATCCTGGGAAGCCAACGAAGACCAGTCCGTCTGGACCTTCAAGATCCGCCCGAACGTCACCTTCCACAATGGCGACACCTGTGACGCCAACGCCGTCAAGGCATCCTACGAGCGAATGCTCGGCATGAGCAAGGGCGCGGTCGGCGTGTTCAAGCGCTTTGTCTCCGACCCGGCCCAGATGAGCGTGCCCGACGCCAACACGATTGTCTTCGACCTGAAGACCCCGCAGCCGCTCTTCCCGACCGCGCTCGCCGCGACCTACGGCCCGCAGATCGTCAACGTCAACGTGGCGAAGGCGAACGAGGAAGAGGGCGACTTCGGCAACGCCTGGATGCAGATCAACTCCGAGGGCGCCGGCACCGGCCCCTACATGGTCACCGAGGCCGACCCCGCCACCGGCGTGGTGATGGAAAAGAATCCGAACTACTGGGGCGGTTGGGAAGGACCGCACCTCGACCGCATCATCGTCCGGGTGGTCGAGGAGTTTGCCACCATGCGGCAGCTGGTTGAATCCGGCGACGTCGACATCATGGACCGCTTCAGCGTTCAGATCGAGGACATCGAGGAACTGCAGGCCAACGACAAGCTTGTCGTCGACCCGCAGGACTCGACCGAGGTCGAATACTTCACCATGACCGAAGGCGGCCCGCTCGCCTCGGTCGAAGCCAGATTGGCGATGTGCTACGCATTCCCCTATCAGGACGTGATCGACGGCGTCTACAGGGGCCTTGCCACCCAGACGCCCACGCTGGTCGCGCCGAAGGTGCGCGGCTACGCCGACGGCATCCCGGTCTTCGCCACCGATCTTGAGAAGGCGAAGGAGTTGCTGACCGCGGCTGGCATGGCCGAGGGCACCGAGCTGAGCGTCATGATGGGCGCCGGCGCGGACAGCGCCTCCGCCGAGCTCTTTCAGGCCAACCTCGCCGAGCTTGGCATCACCCTGAACATCGAAAAGGTCGATCAGGCGACCTTCACCGCCACGTTCTACGGTGACTCCCCGGCCGAAGAGCGCCCGGCCTTCATGCGCTGGAGCTGGTGGCCGGATTACAACGACGCCTGGAACGCGCTGCAACCCACCACCGCGTGCGATGCCTGGGGCAGCGCCGGCGCCAACGGCGGCTTCTATTGCAACGAGGAGTTCGACAAGCTCCTCGCCGAAGCGAAGGATGCCAGCACCCTCGAAATCTACGCCGACGTGCTCAGGAAGGCGCAGGAGATCGTCGGGGTCCAGGATCCGCCGGTCATCTCGATCGCCCAGCCGAAGTGGACCACCGTCTACAACAAGGCCGTGCAGGGCTTCGAATTCAACGCCATCAATCTGGGAACCTACGACTTCCACAAGATGTCCAAAACCTCGTAGACCGCGAGGGTGGTTCCCGGACAATCGCGCCCGGAAACCAGCCAAAGCAAGGAGGAGGCCGGGGAGCGATTCCCCGGCCTCCTCCTCGTTCGCCTCACCACGGCTCCGCGAGAACGCGCGGTTGCCGAACCGCCGGTCATCACCCCGAGGTACGACCGGTGTCGCGGGTATGCCAGCGGCGGCGGAATTCCTGATCCCTCGGGTTCACGCCATGTCCGGCAGCCGGGGACCCTGTTGGCTCAAGGGCCGTTTCGCCTCGTATCCCGATCTCCCATCAGTCCGTGCGACCCACCCTACAACCGGTGCCCGAAGTCGCTGCTGAAGGTGTACTCGGTGTCGGTCCACGGGGCATTGGGATCGAATCCGGGCTCGAAAAAGCGTCCGGGGCGAAAAACGGACATGTCCACCCAGTCGCAGTGGCCTTTGGTGATCATGTCGCTCATCGCCTCCGCGATGCCGGGCGCCTTCTTGAACCCTGCCCCGCTGAACCCGGTCATCACATGCAACCCGTCCGGGCCAATCGCGCCGAGCAGCGGGTGGGTGTCGGGCGACATGTCGTACATTCCCACCTGACCGGTCAGGTAACTCGCCTTCTTCATCGCCGGGATGCGCTTGCTGATGGCGTCGATGGCGAGTTGCGGGTAGTCGGGGTCGTTTTGCTCGCGGTAGTCGTCGGGATCACAGGCATCATGTTGGTCGCCCCCTGCCACGCCGATCATCGTCCTGCCCGGCGCCCACGGGCGCGCAAAGATGCCCGCCGCAGTGTCGAGGTAGACGAAGTGCGGCTGCTCGAGCTCGAGTGGCCGGTGGAGGATCGCAACCTGGACGCGGGTCGCCTCGATCGGCAACTCGACGCCGCTGCCAGCCAACGCCTGTGGTGTCCACGGTCCAGCTGCAACCACCACGGCTCCGGCATGAATGACGCCATCTCCGGTCCGCACGCCGGTCACGCGGGAGCCATCGGTTTCGACGCCGAGCACCGGTGTCTGCTCGCGGATCTCCGCCCCGGCGCGGCGGGCGGCCTGGGCCATGCCGCGGGTGGCGGTGACGGAATCGACATACCCGCTGTTGTGCTCGTACGCCGCGATGCGGACATCAGACCAGTCTGCGAACGGCTGAAGCTCCGCCAGTTCCTCCGGCGTGACGGCCCTGGAGGGGATTCCGACCCCGTTCTGCAACGCAATATTCCGATGCAGTTTGCCGATGTTCGCCTCGCACTCGGGCGAGGTGTCGACGGTCACCACCAACCCGCAGGCGGTATGAACCGGCTCGCCCCCGACAATCTCCGGGAAGTTGGAATAGATCTCCCAGCCACGGTGCGCAAGCGTCGCCTCGGGGACATTGGAGTAGTGCCGCCGCAAGAGCGCGCCGGTGCGTCCACTCCCGCCAAAAGCAACGGTTCTCCGCTCCAGCAGCAGCACGCTGCCGGCGCCCCGCAGCGCCAGCTCCCGCGCTAGCGACGTCCCCATGATCCCGCCGCCGACAATGACGACATCCGCCGCTGGCGTGTGGCCGCTCACCGTCCCGCTCCTCCCTGCATCATCATGCATCCACCTGCTGGCGGCATGGTATCCGAATGCGGAGGGGCAAGCGTCAGGGCGTGCCAGAAGAGTCGGAAGCGCCAGAAGCGCCGGGAGCGCCTGCAGAACCACCGGGAGGAGGAGGAGGCGACCCCTTGCCCGGACTGGGCGCCTTCGGCTTGCGCCAGAACATCCACGCAGGTGGTTTCTTCGGCGGCTTCGGCGGTTTGCCGGGCTTGCCCGACTTCTTCGCAGAAGCCTTGGCGTTCGCGGTGTTTCTGCCGCCGGTGGCCCCGGCGGCAGCCGTCTCCGGCTCGGCCTCCGTGCCAACTCCTCCCAAGCCGAACGGACCCTTCGGTTCCCGTTCAGGCTCGGGACGCAACCGGATCGGCCGATCCGGAAACGCCATCGCCATTG
>CAIPGK010000404.1 GCA_903864575.1 uncultured Chloroflexota bacterium | reverse complement strand
GGGCGATCGGCGGTCCGGCCTTCACGGTCTGGTGCGTGCTGTTCACCCTTATCGCGGGATTCGTCTCCGCGCTTGTCACTCTCTGGCGTCAACGACAGCTATCGACCGTGGCCGGGGGCATCGCGCTCGACGTGGTGACCCGGCAGAAGATCCAGGCGAACAGCGGAATCCGGCAGCCCCACGCGATCAGCATCGCCGTTGGGGCCATCGCCGCGATCCTGCTGCGCTAGGGACAGGACCAGGAGCATGGCCATGGGCCGGATTGCAGTGAGATTTCTGAAGTCGTCCGGGCGGGGGCAGGCCATCATCGAGATGGCGCTGATCACCCCGCTGCTGCTCATGCTGATGGGCGGCGTCATCGACTTCGGCCTGTACATGTACCGCGAGGTGCAGGCCGCGAACTGCGTTCGGGAGGTCGCGCGCCGGGCCTCGGTCCGGGCCGACGCCCTCCCGCCGGCAGTGGATGCGGGCCAGTTCCAGAAGTACTGCGGCAGTTTCGTGCCGACCATCTCCCCAACCAATTACAAGACCCAGCCCTATGGCACCGCAGTCGTCGCGACGATCGACGTCTCCCATACGTGGCTCGTCATCGGCCCCTTGATGAGCTCGCTTCAACTCATTCCCAATTTCCCACAGTCGCCCCGGGTGCAGGCGGAAGCCGCGATGCGGCTGGAAGGCCAGCAGGTGTAATCATGTCGCCAATTGCCCTGTTCGCCATCGCGTTCTCGGTGATGATGAGCTTCGCCGCGCTGACGGCCGACTTCTCGACCGTTTACCTGAACCGCCGGTTGCTGCAGAACTCCGTGGATGCCGCGGTGATGGCTGCTGCTCCTGAACTGCCCGGTTCCACGGCCAACGCGATCACGCAGGCTTGCGATTACGGAACCACGACATCCAAGAACAAGGTGCCGGGGATGTTCGGCAAGACCGGCGCGTGCGGCGGTCTGCTCGATGTCGTGTTCTCCAACAGCGGAATCGCGAACGACACGATCCAGGCGACGGCCTACAAGACGATTCACCCGACGTTTGGTTCCATCGTTGGCTGGAGCGACTTCGAGGTGAGCGCCACCGCGAAGGCGAAGGTCGGGAGCGCCGCCGCCACCTGCCCGTTCCCGATCTTCCTGACCGAGGACATCCTGCCGCCGGGCACCTACCCGGACAAGGTGCAGTTCTTTGGCCTGGTCAAGATCGAATTCAAGGGCGATGCGATCGACGTCGGGAATGGGGCAAACGGCGTCGAGGAAGGCATGTATGGGGAAAACTGCGGAAACGATGTTTCCATCGGCGGATCGGTCACCAACAAGCCCGGAAACATGACTGGTCCGCTCCTGCGTGGGTTTGAATGGCGAATCTACTGTGCGGGCGGAACCTCGTCGAAACCGAACAACTCGCCCGCATGTCCGTCCGGATTGCCGCAGGCTTCGACCTGCCCGGACTCCAGCCTGACCTCCTATCTCCAGACAATCGGAGGGGTGAAGCAACTCAAGGCCGAGATCAACCGGGGAACCTGCACGCGGCTGGTGATCGCGCCGGTGCTGGATGGGACCGCCAGTCAATATGACACAGGAAAACAGTCAGGAAAAGTGCTTGGCTTTGCCTTTTTCTACATCGGCGGCGTGTGCCTGAACAACAAGTGCAATACCTCGCCGGTCGGCGCGCTCAACAAAGGGGACTCCTGGGGCTACTACATTCGAGCGGCGTTCGCGAGCGACGTGTACACCAACTATGATGGCTACGGGACCAAGGTCGTTGTCCTTTCGAATTGATCCGGCAGTCCG
>CAIPGK010000403.1 GCA_903864575.1 uncultured Chloroflexota bacterium | reverse complement strand
CCGCGCCGGACTCTGTCCGGTATCTTCTCCCATCGGCGTTGACCGCGCGACCGCATTCATCGCCGCGGCGATCGCACCCCTCGCAATTGCCATGGCCATGTCTCGTATGGTGTTGTCAGGGGTCAGCAGTAGCGGTATGTTCACGCGGTTTCACTGCACTGACATTCTGCTGCGGAGCCGTACGCGCTCCATTCAGGGGGGGAATCGCTCGTGGACGGTATCCGGTTCGATCGCCTGTCACGCCTGTTCGGGGCCGCAACCACCCGCCGCGGCGCAGTCGCCGCAACCATTGCCGCGATCGCCGGGAGCGCCGTCGCCAGCGCGAAAAAACCCCGCCGGGAAGGGCCATGCGGCGACGGCGGCGGCAAGGACAACCGCTGCAGCAGAGACAAGGACTGCTGCACCGGCATCTGCAACACGAAGAACCGCCGCTGCCGCTGCCGCCGGTTCGGCGCGGCCTGCACCGCCGACGAGAACTGCTGCAACAGCATGTCCTGCATCTCCGGCGTGTGCGGCGTCGGAGGCGGGGGCGGCGGGTGCGGAACCTGTCCGGACGGGACCCACTGCGTTGCTGACAGCTGCGTCGCATGTACCGTCTGCGCCAGCGGCTGCCCCTATCCGGATCTTGCCGCCGCGCTGGATGACGCCGCCGGGCCGTCCGAGATTCTCATCGCCCCTGGAACCTACACAGGTGTGCACAACGCAACCCGCCCGGTCACCATCGACCGCTGCGGGTCCACCGGCACGGTAACGCTGAAAACCGCGACGCCGAGCAGCAACGTGCTCACCTTCCAACAGGCAGCCGCGCCCAGTATTGTCCGTAACGTGACCATTCTCGGCGACCCAACCGTCGCGGGCACCACCGCGGTGGCGGCCACCTACCCAGTGCTGACGCTGGAGGATGTGATCGTCGATGGCACGGCCGCTGGTGTGAACGGCGTCGGGAATAGCGGATCGCTGACCCTGAACCGCTGCACGGTGAAGAACACCACGACGGACAGCGGAGTCAAGCTCAGTTTCTCGCTGAGTACGGGCACCCTTACCATCACGGATTCCACCATCACCGATAACACTTGCACCAACACGAATCAGGGCGGCGGCGGCATCGCCCTGATCGGATCAGTCACCGCTACGCTCACGGGCACGACCGTGCAAAACAACACGGCGGACGGCGGCAACGGAGGCGGCATCGTGCTGCTTGCGCTCTCCTCGGACGTACCGACACTGAACATCGGCACGGGAACGACGATCAGCGACAACTCGGCGACCGGCGCCGTCGCCAGCTTCCTCGGCTACGGCGGCGGCATCGCGATCAAGAAAGGCACGGTGACCGGCGCGACGGCCAGCAACGTGTATGACAATTCCGCGACCCAGTCCTGCAACAACATGTACGACTTCGACACAACGACCTGCTTGCTGGTCTGACCTGACCATGCATCGTCGTCCGCGAGAAACGTACTGCGCCACGGAGATCGTCCATCTCTCCGGGCTTGGCACGTTCGCTCGT
>CAIPGK010000402.1 GCA_903864575.1 uncultured Chloroflexota bacterium | reverse complement strand
CGGCAATGACATCCGGCCCAACCTCAGCCGTGGCGGCGGGTTCCTCTCCTATGGGGTCTCCACCCTGACCGACTGCGAAATCACCAACAACGCGACGAAGAGCGAGGGCGGCGGGATTACCCTCGTCGCACCCGCCACCCTCGCCATGACGGGCGGCAAGCTGAGCGGCAACCACGCCTACACCAACAACGCGGCCTACGGGAATGGCGGCGCATTCTCGTTCCTCAACGATTCGCAGTCGCCGGTGTCGTTCACGCTGACGAATGTCGAGGTGAAGGACAACGTCGCGGACGGCTCGGGCGGCGTCGGGTTCTACGACGGCCTTGCATCGACCGTCACGATGACGGGGTGCACGGTGACCGGCAACACCGGCGTAACCTGCAACTGCGTCTACCACTTCACCGGTTCGGCCTATGCCTGTGACACGAGTTACTGCGCGTAGCTGCGGCTTCCCAGCCGGGAAGCCCGGACGGTCCCGGCGATCATTCGCCGGGACCGTTTCCATCCCCGGCCCGGGTTTCCCGCAACTCCGTATACTCGCATCGGCAACTGGGCCAGCAGGTCAGATGGAGCGTGCCTCGATGATGGATCTCGTTCCCGCCACGACGCGGGTCTTCCTGTTTCACAGCTACAACGCCGCCGCCGATCCCTCGACGGCCATGAACGCCGTCAACGAGTGGCTCGCCCGCGACCGCTCGGCGGGCAAGTATCCGAACGTCATCGTGAAGAACATCAGCATCACCTCCGACGGACAGGGCGGCGTCTTCACGCTGGTGACGGTCGACCTCGGCGTGGCGGCCGAGGGCGCCTAGCTTCCCCCGCGTCATGACATCCGATTCGGGTGAACCCAGCGCGGCCCCGCGGGTGCTGGTTCTCTATGGACCGGCCAGTTACCGCCATGCCGCCTTCCTCGGCGCGGCGGAACGGCTCGGCCTGGAAACGGTGCAGGGGATCGACCTGCCCGATCCCCTGGCCACGCACTGGGGCGTGCCGGTTTCGCTCGATTTCAGCCGCCCGGAGGATGCCGTCGGGCGGATCGTCGCGATTCACGCGGCGAAGCCCCTCGATGCCATCCTGCCGGTCGACGACGCCGGTACGCTGCTCGCGGCAAGCGCCGCGGACCGCCTTGGCCTCCCGCATAACGACCCGGCGTCGGCGCTCGCCGCGCGGGACAAGTGGGTGATGCGGGAACGGTTTGCGGCGGCGGGCGTGCCGGTCCCCGCATTTCAACGGTTCCCGCTGGATGCCGATCCGGCTGCGGTCGCCGCCGTGGTCGGCCGGGAGGTCGGTTGGCCCTGCGTCGTCAAGCCACCGCGGCTGTCCGGCAGCCGCGGCGTGATCCGCGCCGATGACCCGGGGCAGTTCGCCGCCGCATGGAGCCGGACCCGCGCCATTGTCCAGGAGGAAGGCGCGGACCCCGAAGCGGCGTTCCTGCTGGTCGAGGAGTACCTTCCGGGCGTCGAGGTGGCCGTCGAGGGACTGTTGACGCGCGGCGAATTGCAGGTGCTGGCGATCTTCGACAAGCCGGACCCGCTCGAGGGACCATTTTTCGAGGAAACAATCTACGTGACCCCATCGCGCCTGCCTGACGATGTGCAGCGGGCGATTGCTGGGCGCACCGCCGAGGCCGCCGCGGCGGTGGGGTTGCGGCAAGGGCCGGTCCATGCCGAGTTGCGGATCAACGAGCATGGGGTGTGGCCGATCGAACTGGCGGGGCGCTCCATCGGCGGGCTCTGCTCCTCGGTGCTGGAGCACACGCTTGGCGCGGCGCTGGAGGAGGTCATCCTGCGCCATGCCGTCGGGTTGCCGTTGCCGCTCTCCGACGGGGGCGGCGATGCTGGCGCGGTTGGGGTGATGATGATCCCCATTCCCGGGGCCGGGATGCTTCGCGGCTGGTCCGGCGGGGAGGCGGCGTGCGCGGTTCCCGGCATCACCGGGTTGGACATCACGGCGCGGGTGAATAACCGGGTCGTGCCGCTGCCGGAGGGAGCCGCCTACCTCGGTTTCATCTTCGCGCGCGGCGAGACCCCTGCAACGGTCGAAGCCGCCCTCCGCGAGGCGCACGCCTGCCTGCGCTTCGACATCGCGCCGACGCTGTCGCTGCGAATGGTCAATCGCTGACGCAGGTCCCCGGCGTAAGGCCGCCTGCGCGGTGGTATCCTGCCGGGCATGTCGCCTGTGGAACCGGTGGCCGCGGAGTCGCCGCGTCAGGCCACTCCTGAATCGCCGACACACGCCTCGTGGCAGACCCGGTTTCGCGCCGGGTCGCTTGCCATGCTGCCGCTGATGGTCGGCGTGATTCCCTTCGGCATGGTCTACGGGGTGAGCGCCCTCGCGGCCGGGTGGAGTCCGGTTCAGACGATGGCGATGAGCCTGCTGCTCTTCGCCGGGGCGGCGCAACTGGCGGTGGTGAGCCTCGTCGCGGGTGGCGCGGCCTATGTGGCGGTTGCGCTTGCCGTCTTCGTGATGAACCTGCGGCACCTGCTTTACGGCATGTCGCTGGCGCGGGAGCTGCCCGGCGACGAGCCGCCGCCCCGCCTCGTGCAGGCATTCACCCTGACCGATGAAAGCTACGCAGTGACCATCCGCGAGTCTCGGCAGGGGCGGGCGAGCACCGCCTTTTTCTGGGGTGCGAGTTTGACGCTCTACGTCTCGTGGCAGGTGGCCTCGGCACTGGGCATCATGTTGGGCGACCGCATCCCGGACCCGACGGCGTTGGGGCTGGATCTCATCTTCCCGCTGACCTTTCTTTCGCTCCTGCTCGCGGTGGCGCGAAACCGGAGGGACTGGGCGGTCGCCACGCTATCCGGGGCGATCGTCGTGGGTTTGCGGCAGGTGACGGACGGGGGCACCGCGCTGATTGCCGGGACCATTGTGGCCGCCTGCATCGGCGCGCTGATCGGGGAGAGCCGGCGTGGCTGACGGCGTGTCGGGTGGGCTGGCCCTGATTCTTGCCTGCGCTCTGCTCACCTACGCGAGCCGGGTGGCTGGCTTTTCGCTGGCCGGGCGGGAGATTCCGCCATTCTTCGACCGTTTTCTTCGGATGGTGCCGGTGGCAGCATTCGCCGCGCTCTCGGTGCCCGATCTCGTGTCGGGCACGGCCCCGCCTGCCCGAGTCCTTGCCGCAGTGGTATGCGGCGTGCTGATTCTCAGGACGAGCCGGCTGTGGCTCGGCCTGTTGGCGGGAATGCTGGCCTTCGCGGCGCTGCGGCTGGCTGGAACCTAGCCGGATTTCCCGGGCATCACCCGTGCAGGCATCATCGTTG
>CAIPGK010000401.1 GCA_903864575.1 uncultured Chloroflexota bacterium | reverse complement strand
GGGAGATCGCTGGTGAAGGGTTCCAGCCGGAAGACGATGCTGCTCGCGTTTCTGCTTGCTGCGGTGGCGGCTGCCGCGGTCTATTTCCTGCTGGCGGGACGCGGAGCGAGAAACCTGGAAGCCGACGTTCCAGCGACGACCGTCGAGACGGTGCCGGTGCTGGTGGCCGCTCGGGATGTCCCAGCCGATACCGAGCTTACCCTCGCCGATGTCGAACTCGACCGGATTTCACCGAATGGCCGGCACCCCGATGCCTTGACCGACCCGGAGGCTGCGGTCGGGATGGTGACATCGTCGAACCTCGTGCTCGGCGAACAGGTGCTTTCCCAACGCCTCCTTGCGCCGGCGGACGCGCTGCCGAAGACGTTCGCCCGAGATGTTCCCCCGGGATATCGCGCGATCACCATCAACGGCGACGAAGTAAAACTGGTCGGCGGTCTGGTTCAACCCGGTGACCGGGTGGACATTGTCGGCTACTTCGAGTTCCAGAAGGACACCGCGGCGACTGGCGGAGGGGCCGAAGTGACCTCGACTCCGGAGAACGCCGAACCTGTGATCAATGAGCCGACGCCAACCACCGGACCGGGCGCGGCAAATCCGGCCGCCGCCCTCTACGTGCTGCAGGATGTGGAGGTGATGAGCGTCGCGCAGGCGCTGACGCCCTCCGATCTCGGCGTCAGCGCGGATGGCGCAGCGCCCGCCGATGCCGCCGCTAACGCCGCCAAGGATGTGACGGCGGGAACCGGCAACGACCCTGTGGCCCGCCCCGAGGCTGGCTCGATCACTCTGCTGGTACCCGCGGGGGACGTTGCCCGGCTGCTGCTCGCGGTCAATACCGTACCGGACGACTCGTCGCTTCGGCTGGTGCTGCGTGCGCCCGGCGATACCGGACTGACCGTCCAGCAACCGGTGGTGACGACGGAGGATGCCGCCCCGTACCAGTTCGGTGATGTGGCCGCTGCACCGGGGAGTCCGCTTCGCATTGTGTCGGTCGAGTTCCTTGCATCGCAAGTGCTGACGGGGGACGACCTCGCGTTCACCGTCACCGTGAAGAACGTGTCCGGCGAAACGGTCAACCCCGGGGTCGGAGGGGCGCCGGACGGATTTGCCTATCCTGAGGATTCCGCCTGGGACGAGGAGGGATTCTTCGAGGACGACGGCAACCTGCGGATCGGCCTCAATGTCGCAGGGGCGGCCGAGCCGTATCCGTGGCGATGGACGCTCGCTCAACCCCTCGAGCCGGGGCAGACGGCAACCCTGACCGGGGCCGTCACGATGGAACATCCAACGACCGGGAAACGTTTCTGGTTTGGCGTCATCGATGAACCGCAACAGGTGCTGGAAGACGGCATCGGGGTGGCGGAAGTCCGGGTCTCCCTGCCCCGGGCGGTCCTGATCGCCGCCTCTGGCGCGGATCTGCGCGAGGAGCCGAACGCCGAGGCAGCGGTGGCGGTCACGGCGGCTGCCGGAGCCGAACTGCCGGTGGCGGATCGCAGGCAGGGCTGGTACAAGGTGATTGCGCCGGATGGCGCGGGCTGGGTCGAGGCAAGTATGGTCGAACCCGTGCCAGCGACCGCCAGCGAACCCGAGGACGCACCACAGACCGGCGCGGCGGCAACGCCCGTCGCGGCCGGGGAGTAGGCACATGTCCGAGCAGGCAATCAAGGTGCTCGTCGTCGATGACGACGACAAGGGCAGGGCGAAACTGATCGAGCACCTGCGGTTTCAGGACGTGCAGGTGGTCGGGGAAAGCACTCTCGGCGCGTCGGCGTACACCTGGGCCGACCAACTCGGGGTGGACGCGGTTGTCGTCTCGGTGCAGGAGCCGATCGCTCGCGCGCTGCGGACGGTCGAATCGCTCTCGGTGGGGGAGCGGACCTGGCCGACGATTGCGGTGTCGACCAGCAGTGATGTCGATACCGTGCGGAAGGCGATCGCCGCGGGCGTGCGCGACTTTCTCGTGCTGCCGCTGCAGCCGGGGGAACTCCGCAAGACCATCATGAACGTCGTGCAGACGGAGCGGAATCGCAAGGAGGCGCGGGAACAGGGGACGCCGGCCACCCGGCTGGGCACCATCATCACCGTCTTCGGGGTGAAAGGCGGCATCGGGAAGTCGTCCATCGCCAGCAACGTCGCGACCGCCCTCGCGCAGGAGACACGGCAGCACGTCGCCCTGCTCGATCTCGATCTGCAGTACGGTGATGACGCGGTGATGCTGGATGTGGTCCCGCAGTGGACGATCGTGGACGCAGTGCGGGAACTGGACCCGAAGAAGCCTCATTCAATCGAGCGCTTTCTGACCTCCCACGCCTCGCGCGTCCGGTTGCTGGCCTCTCCGGAGACGCCGCAGGAGGCGGGGGCGCTCACGGGCGCGCAGATTGGGCAGGTGCTGGAAATTCTCGCCTCCACGCACGATTACGTCGTGGTCGACACCTCGGCGCAGATCGATGAGGTGAGCGCCCAGGCGCTCGATGTCTCGACCATCGTTCTGCTGGTCGTCACCCCGGAAGTGCCGTGCATCAAGCGGACAAAGGCCGCGCTGGCGCTGCTGGAGGAGTCCGGGTATTCCCGTGACAAGGTGAAACTGATCATCAACCGTTCGGACCCGCAGTCGGAGGTGCCGCCTGCTGAGATCGAGAAGGCCCTGAACTACCCGGTCTACGCCCGAATTCCCGACGATCGGGCCGTGGCGAGGGGCATATCGCTCGGCGTACCAGCGGTCATGTCCGCGCCGAAGTCCGAAGCTGGACAGGCGCTGTTGACGATGGTGCGTGGACTGGCGGGCGTCGAGGCAGCGCCAGCCGAGAAGTCCAGGAAGTTCCGGATGCCGTTCATGGGCCGGCACGGCAAGGGTGAAGCACGGCAGGTCGAGCATCCCGCGCCCGCACCCGCACCGGCGCACGTCGCGGCAGATCCCTATGCCGCATGGCAACCATTGATGAACGAGGCAGCGCCCGCATCGGCCGACGGCGGGATGGTCGCGGCGCCGGTCGCGGCGAAGGTCGTTTCGATCGGCGCGGCGATCGGCGGCATTGGTTCCGTTCGGGGCAAACTCGAAGATGACGATGATGATCCCGGCGATTCCCGGGTCATCGCTCGCGACGATTCCGCAGGGTAGAAGCGCGCCCCGAACCGCCGGGGCAGAGGTGAGCGATGTCGCTGTTGGACAGGATCGGCGGACAACAACGGTCGTCCGGGACGGTGGTGGTCGATCGGCCGGTGGCCGCGCCGGCCCCCGCCCCGGAGCCGCATCCAGCCAGCACGCCGGAGGGTGGGGTGGCCCCGGCTGCCGTGGCAGCGGCCCCGCCAGCGCCGCCCCCGAAACCTGCGGTCGAGGTCGAGCGCTCCCAGCTCAGCCTCCAGGCGCAGGAGTTGCGGTTCACCCTTTACGACAAGCTCATCAAGGAACTCGACCCGGCCAGACTTGCCGCCAACATGGGCTCCGAAGCTGCTCGCCGCGGTGTCGAGGATGCGGTGGAAGAGTTGATCCGGCAGGGCAACATTACCTTGAGCCGCCCCGAGATCATCACGTTGCGCCGCGAGGTGGCCGACGAGATCGTGGGCTATGGTCCCATCGAGCCGCTCCTGAACGATGAATCCATTTCGGAGGTGATGATCAACTCGCCGGATATGGTCTTCTTCGAACGGGGTGGCCGGCTGAACCGCTCGGATCGCACGTTCCGCGACGATGACCACGTGATGCGCCTGATCGA
The DNA here is from genome assembly GCA_903864575.1 of uncultured Chloroflexota bacterium. GTDB lineage: Bacteria > Chloroflexota > Chloroflexia > Thermomicrobiales > UBA6265 > CADCWF01. Next base: position 2,552 of record CAIPGK010000401.1, on the reverse strand, counting down.
AAAGATCGTCGCGCCGCTTGGCCGCCGCATTGATGAATCGTCGCCAATGGTGGATGCCCGCCTGCCGGACGGCTCCCGTGTGAACGCGATCATTCCACCGCTGGCCGTGCACGGGCCTTCGCTCACGATCCGGAAGTTCTCCAAGAAGAAACTGACCGATCAGGACCTCATCCGAATCGGCACCCTGACGCCGGGAATGGTCGAGTTTCTCCGTGCCTGCGTGGCGAGCAAACTGAACATTCTCGTGTCCGGCGGCACTGGGTCGGGAAAAACGACCTTCCTGAACATGCTCTCGGGGTACATCCCGGCGACGGAGCGGATCGTCACCATCGAGGACCCGGCGGAGCTGCAGATCAGCCAGCCGAACTGGGTCAGTCTCGAAACGCGGCCCGCGAACATCGAAGGGAAGGGGTTGGTGGCCCAGCGGGATCTCGTGAAAAACGCGCTCCGCATGCGACCGGATCGCGTGATCATCGGCGAGTGCCGCGGAGGCGAAGCCTTCGACATGCTCCAGGCCATGAACACCGGTCACGATGGCTCGCTCACCACGATCCACGCCAATACCCCGCGCGATGCCCTCTCCCGCGTGGAGAACATGGTGCTGATGGCGAACCTCGACCTGCCGGTTCGCGCGATCCGTGACCAGATTGCCTCCGCCATTCATCTCGTCGTGCAACTCTCCCGCATGAGCGACGGCAGCCGGCGCATCACGCACTGCACCGAGGTGGTCGGGATGGAGCAGGATGTCATCACGATGCATGACATTTTCATCTATGAGCAGCGCGGTGTGGATGAGACCGGCAAGGTGATCGGGGAAATCCGTCCAAGTGGCATCCGCCCGGTCTGCGCCGAAAAACTTGAGCGGCATGGATTCGGGTTGCCGCCCGAAATCTTCGCGCAGGACATGTCCCGCCATGCCTGAAATCGGTGCGCTGACCGCCAATCCGGCGCCATTGGGCGCGCTGATGACCTTCGCGATCGTCTTGCTGCTGTCCGCTGTGGTTCTGCGGCGGGGGGAGGGCGAGAACCCGATTTCGACCCGACTTGACGAGCACGCGGCAAACGTTCGAACCGCCGACGGGCAGGAAATCGAGCGGGTCAACGTCCTGCGGGACGACCACGCGCTCGCGAAGCGGGAGGGCCTTTCCGGGCGGTTGCACGGGCTTCCGATGTGGCGAACCGCCGAGATCGAGATGCGCGCCGCCGCGATGAAGCAGAACGTCGGCCGGTACCTGCTTGTGCGTTTGGCGCTGGCAGGCGTGCTATTCGCCATCATCACGGTGGTGCTCCACAAACCGCTCTTCGGACTGGCCGGCGCCGCAGTCGGCTGGTTCCTGCCGCGCATGATGGTGAAGCGGAAAGCGACCAAGCGCCTCGTGGCGTTCGAGGCCCAGTTGGCCGAGGCGCTCGATCTGCTGGTTGGCGCGCTGCGGGCGGGACATGGGTTCCTGCAGGCCATCGAGTCCACCGCGCGGGAGATGGACGATCCCTTGCGGACAGAGCTCGGGCGGGTGATCGAGCAGGTGAACGTGGGCGGTAGCCTGACCGATGCGCTGACGCAGCTTACACAGCGGGTTCCGAGCTACGACGTGCAATTGCTCGCGTCCGCGATTGCCGTCCAGCGGCAGTCCGGCGGCAACCTCGCGGAGATTCTCGAAAATCTCGCCCACACCGTTCGCGAGCGGCGGCGGGTGAAGGGCGAGGTGAAGGCGCTGACCTCCGGGCCAAAGCTGTCCGGAACCATCCTCGGGCTGATGCCGGTCGCGATGTGCGTCTACTTCATCGCCATCAGCGACCAGTTTCGCGAGGTGATGCTCGGCACCACCAAGGGGCAGGCGATGCTCGCGTTCGCAGCGGTCTGGACGTTTATCGGGTGGTTCATGGCCCAGCAGGTCGCGAAGGTGGAGTACTGATGCCCATGAGCGCCCAGATCGCGCCATTGCTGGCTGCGGCGGTCGTTTTTGCCGCGGTGCTCGGCATCGTCCTGCTGGTGGGCAGCCGAGGTTCTGGCATGGAGCAGCGGCTGGCAGGCGCCGGGTCATCCGACGTGGGGCGTCCCCGGGCAACGATCGCGCCTCCCGCGAGCGAATCCTTCCGCAAGCAGGAGAAGACGGGCGGACGGCTCGCGCGGCTTGCGGGCCGGTCGGCGAAGGAGGATGTGCGCGAGTCGACCCGGAAGATGCTCGAGCAGGCCAACAGCACGATGAGCGTGAACACGTTCCTGTTGATCCGCTCGGTGCTCATGGTCGGTGTCGGTCCCTTCCTGGCGATCATGTCGCTCGTCGCCTACGGGTTGAAGCCGATCGGCATCGGGGCAGCCGCCATCTCCCTGCTGGCGTTTCCCCGGCTGCCGGGCATGATGATGAAGCGGAAGGCCAAGACCCGCGCGAAGGAGATCGAGCGCTCCCTCCCGGACGCGCTCGACCTGATGGTCGTTTGCGTCGAAGGCGGCCTCAGTCTGGACGGCGCGATCCTGCAGGTCGCCACCCGCACCAAGGGCGTGGTGGCCGACGAGTTCCGCCATCTCCAGCGCGACATGCAGACGGGCATGG
>CAIPGK010000400.1 GCA_903864575.1 uncultured Chloroflexota bacterium | reverse complement strand
GCTGACCATCGGGGCGCTCATCCCGAGCGCCGCGCCGATCTTGAGGATCTGGCGGCGGCTGTAGCCCCCCCTGCGTACCGCGGCGACAAACTCATCCTGTCGCCGCAACCGATCGACCCGATTCATGGCACCAACCTCCCGAACTCCAGCCCCGCTCCACCGCAGGGGGTCCAGCTTCGACCCTCGAAGCCGGGACCGTTCTGGCCAACTTCAGCGGACCATCGTGGTCCAGTCACGTTCAAGGAAAGAGATATGGTAATGCCCGGTTCCCGTAACCGGGACCATACAAGTGATGGCGGCCTGCGTCAACACTCACATGTTGGAACGTTTTCAAGCCCCGTTCCAGGTCTTCCGGGCGCGATCGCCGCCGCCCCATGTGCGGCCCGATCTCATTCGCCGCGCATGAGGTCAGTGGTCGACTGCTTCGACCGCGCCGGCTCCTTCGCAGAAAAGACATGCCAACGGGGCAATCAATCCGGGCGCCCCGCTTCTCCGCGGGTACAGGAAACAGGACGAACCGGTCACCAGCATGACGATGGCGGACATCATCCGACGCTCGGATTCACGCTCGGACCCCACGCCATCCCGGCGGGTTATCCCCATACCGGGAAGAAGCTCCAGGACTGATGGGTCGGGTCGGATTCATCTCTCTACGAAACTATCTAACCCTATCTAGTGCCTCCGTTTGGGCTGGTTTCGGCGGTGGCGCGAGGCGGCGGCGGGACGGACTGTCCCACCCCGCGGGACGCTTCATCCCGAAAACGGGATGGTGATAACCGCCAATGGTTGTCACCATCCCGCTGGTGGGACGGTGCCGCGACGATCCCTTGGCGTGCGTTGCCCCGGTGTCACTGGCCGCGGAACAACTCCTGGATGGGGTCGTCCTTCGCGACAGCGGAACTGTCATCTTCTCCGGCCCACGGTTCCGGTTCGGCCTCGGCGCCGTCCCAGAGCCGGGCGACGTGGAGCAGTTCGACGGTGTGCCAGGCGCCATCGCGGTCCCGCACCCGCTGCCAGTCACCCAGGATGAAGATCGAGGGGCGGCTGCGGTCGCGGGGGGCGGGGTAGTGCTGGACGATCCGGCGCTCCACCATCCACTGGATGTCCCGGTCGATCGACGACCGGCCGCGCATGCCCTGCCAGTCGGAGACCAGCTGGTCGAGCGAGCAGGCGGCCGCGAGCCAGCCGTCGTTGTACAGATTGGCCAGCAAATGACCCTTGGGGACGACGGTGACCCCCGTTTTCGGCCGCCAGATGCGCATGCGAAGGAGACGCCACGTCACCGACTGGGGCAGGGCGATGAACCCCAGATAGTCCCGGTTCTTGAGGTGACGGTATTCGTCCTTGAGAAACTGGCCACTCATGCTGTGCAGCATAGGCACAGGGTCCGGCTGCGTGAAGTGACTGCATGGCACGGGACAGGATCGTGACCAATGGATGTAGATTAAACTTGCGGTACATCCGTTGGTCGCGACGAGGTTATGCCTCCCGGGGGTATTAATCCATGGCTGTTTGGCCGGAAGGACTCGGCATCCTCGTCGCCGATCGACCGGGTCCGGAGCCATGCCCGCGCCGCTCGAGGAGAGCGTCGAGCGGGGTCTGAGCGGCGCCCGGGCCACCCGGAGAACCCGCACTGGCGCGGGCGCCTGGGCCGGGGTTGCGCCTCCCCTGCACTGCCGGACGGTGTCACAGCGGGGGGGCAGGAGATTGACGCAACATATCCCAACGGCTCGGTTGCATCGGCGCAATCTCCGCTTTTCCGTGCGTTCCTCGTGGCCTCTCCCCGATTTCGGCCCCCTCTGCCCCTGTCCGGGGATGGTGTCCCGCAATCCGTCCGCGTGGGAGATGCCCGCCGCGGACGCGATCCCGAGGATGCGGGACGCCTGCTCCGCCCTGCTGGATCCGGGTGGATGCGGCCGATGGCAACGACCATGATGGCGCGGGCCCGCCCCCGGTTACGCCACCGCGGC
>CAIPGK010000399.1 GCA_903864575.1 uncultured Chloroflexota bacterium | reverse complement strand
TGGGGGGCCGGCGAGGCCGAAGCCGAGGAGGGCGTCGATGGTGAGATCGGCGGGGGGGAGCGGGGGGGAGGAGGCCGGGTCGGCGGGGAGAGGGAAGACGGGGATGCCGAGGGCGCGGACGCTGGCGAGGTTGCGGGCGGCGGGGGGAGCGAGCCGGTCGTCGGGGTGGGAGAGGACGACGGTGGGGAGGGCGCCCCAGGCGGCGAGGAGGCGAGCGGCGACGAGGCCGTCGCCGCCATTGCCGCCGCGGCCGGCGAGGATGAGGATGGCGCGGCCGCGGGGATCGGAGGCGGGGAGCATGGCGGCGGCGGCGCGGGCGACGGCAAGGCCGGCGAGTTCCATGATCTGGAGGATGTCGAGGGCGAGGGCGGCGGTCATGAATGAGTCGATGGCGGCCATCTGGGAGGGCGAGACGGAGGGAATGGCCGGGGAGGGAGTGGGGAGCATGAGCGGAAACCTCCGGGGGTAAGGGGGCGACGGTGCACGGACGCAAAAAGAGACGGTTGCGCAAAGTGGAAGAAAGGCGCAATATACGCATGACGAGGTGTACGTACTCAGTTGTCCGTACAGGTACGGGCAGCGAAGGGAAACGGACAAAGCTCGTCGGGCGTTAGGGGAAACGAGCCGCACGCAGGCGCGTGGCAGGGAAATCGGCGGGAGACCGCGATTGACATGCCAAAGCGGCGGATGGTAGCGTGGCCCCGCTGACGCCCAAGGCGGTTCCGATCCGGCATGACCGGAAGGATCGAAAGAATACCGGCAGGCTGGATGAGGCGCCGGGGCGTAGCAAAGGGAGGGAAACTTCGACATGGCGGATGTCAAGAAGGCTGGACTGCTGGGTGGCGCGCTCCTTGGAGCGATGGCGACAGGCGTTTCGGCGCAGAGCCTGCCGACGCAAGAAGGGATCGCGGACCTCGTCAATACGATGATGGGAGACCGCGGGAACAGCGTCGAAGTGGGAAGCAGCGGTGGCGGGACGATGTACGGCGGAGAGGTGACCGGCGGCGGATCGTCGAACATCGGCAGCTCGAATGGGCTGGCGTCGGCGGATGCGAGCGGCGGAAATCACAACGTGTCATTCGTCAGCTAGCAAAGCTTGCTATACTAGTAGGCAATCCTCGCAGGTCCCCGCATGGATTGCGCGGACGGGGATCGGCGTAACGGGTCCGGAAGGATTCGAACGACGTTGGCAGGGAGGAAGCCGGACGGGCAGGTGGGCATCCGACGGGAGAACGAAAACGGGGCGTGGCGACACGAGCGAAGAACCGGTAGAATGGCCGGGCCCTGGTTTCGGACTCTGCAACACCGCCGAACGGAGAAACCAGCCAGCGGCTACCGGAACGATCGGGCGCGGAAGCGTCGTCTCACCGGGAACGGGATCCATCAGGGGATCCCATGACGCGAAAGGTTCGGAGTAGTCCGGGCCCAGGGAGGGAGTTTCGGAATGAGCGAGTTCGTGTTCGGTCAGGTCATCGAGACCGCTTCGTCCGGCAACGGCGGCGGCGCCAATGCGTCGGCCAACGGCGGCGCGGTCGCCCTCGGCGATGTCAACAGCGGCGGCAACGTCGGCAGCGCGATTGGCGTGGGCGACACCATGGGCGGCGTGGCCGTCGATGGCGGCGCGATCGCCAACAGCACCAACCTCGGCGTTTCCGCCAACGGCGGCACCGCGATCGCGGATGCTTCCGGCGGCGACTACAACGTCGCGTTCGTCAGCTAAGGACTGTTCGGAGCAATCCGAAGGGTCCGGCTGCGAGCCGGCAACGGGCGAGTAGGGTAACACCCTGCTCGCCCGTGCTTTTTTGTGTGGTTTTCCAGAGGGTGCGGGCGTGCCTGGCGCCGGGGGGATGGGGCGTTTTGGCGGGGGGAGAAGACGGAATCCGGCAGGTTGGGCGCGCGAGACAGCGGGCGATGGTGCAAGGTGTGCAGCACGTTGCGGCAAAACGCGGTAGGATGCCGCAGTCGACGGAGCGACAGAGGTGGTCCGCGGCTGCCTGACGGGAGTGCATCCAGCAGGCGGGAGGAAACGCGGGACACTGCAACGTCGGTGCATGCACGGATGAAGGGGTCAGTGGGGCCCCGAACCGCGAGCGATTCGGCGGGAGCCGGGTCGGAAATGGGAGGTCGAGATGGGTTTGCTCTGGAGCCAGGTTGTTGAGACCGCGCTGGCCGGCAACGGTGGTGCTGCCAGCTCGGGCGCGAATGGCGGCGCGGTTTCGGCCGGTGACGTCAATAGCGGCGGCAACATGGGCACGGCGATCGGCGTCGGCGATTCCGTCGGCGACGTCATGGTCAGCGGTGGGTCGGGCTCGAACCTGACCAACCTGAACGTTGGCGCCAACGCCGGCATGGCTCACGCCGATGCTGCGGGCGGCGATTACAACGTGGCGTTCGTCAGCTAAGGACTGCTCGGAGCGATCCGACCGGTCTGGCGACGAGCCGGGAACGGGCGAGTGGGCAATTGCCTGCTCGCCCGTTTGTTGTGTGCGGGGTGGGCCTGATCCCCTACCTCCTTCTCCGGCTTCGGCGGGAGACGGTCCTCATCCCAAGCCCCTTCTCCTGCTGCGGCGGGAGACGGGGCTTTCTGGTGGTGGGGGGTGATGGAGTGCGTTGAGGCGGGGGTCACTCGGATTGGGAGGCGCGGGCGCGGAGGTGGAGGGTCTT
>CAIPGK010000398.1 GCA_903864575.1 uncultured Chloroflexota bacterium | reverse complement strand
CCCGATGCCCGATGCCCGATGCCCGATGCCCGATAGCCGATACCCTACGCCCGGCCCGCGCCCTCGGCGAGCCGCCGCATGAAAGCCTCGGCGACCGCCGTGGCCTCGCCGGCCGGGGCGTGGTCGATCGCGTCGATCAGCGCGCTGCCGACGATCGCCCCATCCGCCACCGCGCCGACCTGCCGGACATGCTCGGGGGAGGAGATGCCGAAGCCGATGGCCAGCGGCAGATCGGTCCGCTCCCGGACCCGTCCGAGGTAGGGGCGCAGGTCCGGCAACTCCTTGCGGCCGCCCGTCACCCCGGTCAGCGAGACGCAGTAGATGAACCCGCTCGCCCGCTCGGCGACGCTCGCGATCCGCGCGTCGGTCGAGGTCGGCGCAAGCAGGAAGATCAGGTCGCGCTGGTTCGCGCGGCAGGCCGCCAGCAGTTCGTCGCTCTCCTCGGTCGGCAGGTCGGGAACGATGAAGCCGTCCGCGCCGGCCCGCGCCGCGTCCGCCGCGAACCGCTCGATCCCGTAGTGGAGGATCGGGTTGAAGTAGCCCATCAGGACGATCGGGATCGTCAGCCCGCGCTCCCGGAGCCGGGAGACCATCGCGAGGATGTCCTTCAGGCCGACCCCGTTGGCGATCGCCCGCTCGCTCGTGCGCTGGATCGTCGCGCCGTCCGCGAGCGGATCGGAGAAGGGAACCCCGATCTCGACCACGTCCGCGCCGCCGCGAGCGAGGGCGAGAAAGAGGTCCTCGCTCTCGGCCAGCGTCGGGTAGCCGCCGGTGACGAAGGGAACCAGCGCGGTGCGATGCTCCGCGCTCGCGCGGGCGAACGCCCCGGCCAGCCGGCTCGGGATCGCGGAGAGATCGGCCGTTGCCGGGGTAGCGGTCACAGGGTCACTCCCAGCGCCTGCGAAACGGTGTTGAGGTCCTTGTCGCCGCGGCCCGAGAGGTTCACCAGCACGACATCCTCGGGCGAGCGCCCGGCCGCCTCGCGCAACGCGTGGGCGATCGCGTGGGAGGATTCCAGCGCCGGGATGATGCCCTCGTACCGGCAGAGGGTCTGGAACGCTTCCAGCGCCTCGTCGTCGGTGATGGAGGCGAAGCGGGCGCGGCCGCAATCCTTCAGCCAGGCCAGCTCCGGACCGACCCCGGGGTAGTCCAGTCCCGCCGAGATGGAGTGCGCCTCCTTCACCTGCCCGTTCTCGTCCTGCAGCACGTAGGAGCGCGATCCATGCAGCACGCCGACGCTGCCCGCGCAGAGCGAGGCGGAGTGCATCCCGCTCTCGATCCCGTGACCGCCCGCCTCGACGCCGATCAGTTCGACCTTCTCGTCCGCGATGAACGGGTGGAAGATGCCCATCGCGTTGGACCCGCCGCCGACGCAGGCGACGATCGCGTTCGGCATCCGCCCGAGGAACTCGATGCACTGGGCGCGCGCCTCCCGGCCGATGATCGACTGGAAATCGCGCACCATCATCGGGTAGGGATGCATCCCCGCGACCGTTCCGATGATATAGAAGGTGTCGTCGACGTTGGTCACCCAGTCGCGGATCGCCTCGTTCAGCGCATCCTTCAGGGTGCGCGACCCGGAGGTGACCGGCTGCACGGTCGCCCCGAGCAGCTTCATCCGGAAGACGTTCGGCGACTGCCGCGCGACGTCCAGTTCGCCCATGTAGACCATGCACTCGAAGCCGAGCAGGGCGCAGACGGTCGCGGTGGCGACGCCGTGCTGCCCCGCGCCGGTCTCCGCGATCACGCGGGGCTTGCCCATCCGCTTGGCGAGCAGGCCCTGGCCGAGCGCATTGTTGATCTTGTGCGCGCCGGTGTGGGCGAGGTCTTCCCGCTTCAGCCAGATCTGCGCGCCCCCGGCCAGTTCGGTCAGGCGGCGGGCATGGTAGAGCGGGGTGGGGCGGCCGACGAAGTAGCGGGACAGCCGCTTCATTTCCGCGGCGAACGCCGGGTCCTGCCGGGCTTCCTGGTACGCCTGCTCGAGTTCGTCGAGCGCGGGCATCAGGGTCTCGGGCGCGTACTTGCCGCCGTAGGGACCGAACCGCCCATGTTCATCGGGCAGATTCGTCGCGGTTGCGGCTGGAAACGTGGCCAGATCGAGCGCCATGAAACATCGCCTCCCGGGGCGAGGGTGCGGCTGCCGTCGGCACGATGTCGAAGTCACGGCAGACCGGGCTGTGCAAGGTGCGCCAACCGGCGCGTACTATACCCCGCCGACCGTGCCGCGCGGTGTCGCGCGCATGTGTCCGCGCGTCCGGGTTTCGATGCGCCGCCAACCCGTCGCCGTTTGCCGCGCGATCGCCCCCCAAGAGGGTTTGCCTGTGAGCCGGTATCGCCCCCAACCGAGATCAACCCGGCAGGGGACGGGCGCGAACGTGAACGCCAACGCGGTCATCCCCGCGCCGCCGCCGGATGAGCAGACCTACCAGATGCTGGTGGAGGCGCTCGAACGCCGCCGCGTCCGTCTCGACCGGTTGCGCGCGGAGCTGGCCGAGACCCGGCGGCAGGTGGCTGCCTTCGAGATCGAGATCAATGCGCGGATCGGGGACCTGATCGCCGAACTCAGGGCGGTCGATGGCGAGATCGCCAAAGCCCGCCAGCGCCTGCAGCGGCTCCTCGCGCTCGCCGGGGACGCCGGGCGCGACGTGCTGGAGCAGGTCATCGAGGAGATGGGCGCTGGCGTCGGCGCGGAACTCACGATCGACGACCTCGCGGGCGATCCCGATGCGTTCGGCGCGCCCGGCCCGGCAGGCCCGGCCGGTCCGGCGGCCGAGGATGCCCCCGGCCAGAACCCGGACGGCGATGGCGGGCACGCCCAGTCCGCTCCCCGCCACGATCACCTGCCGCCGACGACCCGCGCCACGTTGCGCGCGCTCTATCGCGACCTTGCCCGCCGCTGCCACCCCGATCTCGCCGCTGACCCCGAGGAGCGCGCCCGCCGCGAGGCGCTGATGCTGCGCGTCAACGAGGCCTTCGAGGCCGGGGATGCCGACTCCCTCCGCGCCATGCTGCTGGAGACCGAGTCGGACGACCCCGCCTTTGCCGAGCGGCCGGTTGCCGACCGCCTCGCCTGGGCTCGCGCCGAACTCGCTCGCCTCGACCGGCAGCTGGACCAGTTGCGCAAGGAGATGACCGAGGCGCAGGTCAGCGAATCCTGGCGCCTGCTGCGCCGTCAGGAGGCCGGAGAACCCGTGCTCGACGTGCTGGAGCAGGGCTTCGAGGTTCGCATTCGCCGCCGCACCCAGACGCTCGACCGCCTCGTCGCCGCCTTTCGCTCCGTGGTCAGCGACGACCGCCTCGACGAGCATATAGACGGCGGGGAGCTCCCCGGATAACCACCCGGTCGCCAGCCCCTCAGGCGTCAAGCCCCGCGTCTGACCACGCGCCCGCGGACCGCGGCCTGGCGGGGGAACGTCGATCCGGGCGCTCTCCGGTGGTTCGTCCCGTCCGGCGGGGCCGCGGTTCCCCGACGGACGACGGCGATCCTCCGGTGGCGCGGGCAGCGCGGCGCGGCGTCGTTTCCGGGGACTTGAACGGAATCGACGCGAACATACTTTGCGGGGTAATGTTCCCTTCATCCGTAGCGTCGCGGCAGGTCCGAAGCCGGGAAAATCCCGCTCTGCTTCGACGTCGGAAATGGAGCACCATTGATGAACGATGAGCAAACCGCTAGCAGGCGTGCCGTTTCCGCGGGCCTTCTGGCCGCCGCGTTCGGCGCGGGCATGATCCGGGTCGCCGCCGCGCAGGACGCCACCCCTGACGCGGGTTCCGGCGACGAAACCGCCGGCTACATCGTCGTCCGCCGCTGGACCCTCGCCCCCGGCACCGACTACGTCAAGTTCGCCAGCATGGTCCATGAGGGGTACGTGCCCATTCTCCAGCAAGTGGAGGGCTTCGTGTCCTATTACTTCGCAAACCCCGGCAACGACCAGCATGTCGCCGTCGCCGTGTTCACCTCGAAGGAGGGCGCGGACGCCTCGACGGCGGCCGCCAAGGACTGGTCTGCCGCCCACCTGCAGGGCATCACCCAGGGCGAACCGGAGGTGATCGCCGCCGAGATCTGGATCAGCGCCACCCCGCTCGGGGCCGAATCGCGGGTCTGAGGCCGAACCCGGGCCGCCGGATTGTTCACCCCAGCCCGCTCCCGCCTCGAACGATCCACCACGCAGCCCGCACAAAAAAGACCCCCTCTCCCGCCGCAGCGGGGGAGGGGGTGGGGAGAGGGCCACCCGCCGCAGCGGGCAAGCTCCCGCGGCAAACGTCAGCGCCGACGCCCGTCTCAGGCAGGCCCCTCGCCGGTGTTCATCGCGTGCGCCTCGGCATCCGAGGTCGGCAGCACATCGGCCGGAATCGACTCCCGCTTGCCCCGCCACACGTGTCCCGGCGCGATCCGGTCGGCCAGCACCTCCGCAATGTGGCTGGTGGAGCGGTCCGTGAAGTGCTCGATCTGCTGGCGGCAGGAGACGCCCGCAACCGAGATCACGGTATCCCGCGTCGCCTCGTTGACGGCAGGGAAGAGCCGATCCTCCCCGACCTTCCGCGAAATCTCGTAGTGCTCGGCCTCATACCCGAAGGTTCCGGCCATGCCGCAGCACCCCGCGCCGCTCTCCTTCGCCGCGCAGCCGGCAGCCTT
>CAIPGK010000397.1 GCA_903864575.1 uncultured Chloroflexota bacterium | reverse complement strand
TCCCGGCTTCGGCCGAACTGGTCCTCTACGCCATGATTCTCGCGGTCGCCGTCGCCATTCCGCTTGGCGTCCTGAGCGCAGTAAAGCGCGGCACCTGGATCGACCACCTGGCCCGGGTGCTCGCCGTGATCGGCGTCTCGGCTCCGATCTTCTGGATCGGGCTCGTCCTGCTTCAAATCTTCTACGCCCGACTCGGCTGGCTGCCCGGCTCGCAGGGCAGGCTCCCCATCGGATACATGGAGCCGACCCATATCACAGGCCTGTATACCGTCGACGCTGCGCTGACCGGCAATTGGCCGGTTTTCAAGGAGGCAGCGCGCGCGCTTGTGCTCCCGGTCGTCACCCTCGCGGTCGTTTCGATGGCGCCCATCGCCCGGATGACCCGCGCGACGATGATCGACGCCCTCGAATCGGACTATGTCCGGACGGCGCAGTCGCTCGGACTGCCCAGCCACAAGATCGTCTTCCAGCATGCGCTGAAAAACGCCATGCTGCCGGTGCTCACGCTCATCGCCGCCGTCGTTGGTTATGCCATCGGCGGCGAGGTGCTGATCGAACTCATCTACTCGTGGCCGGGGCTCGGACTGTACTCCTACAACGCCATCATGAGCGCCGACTTCCCGGCGGTGCAGGGATTCATCATCCTGGCCACCACCCTCTATATCCTGATCTATCTCGCGGTGGACGTGATCACCGCGCTGCTCGATCCGCGGGTGGAGTACTGACATGGCCCACGCGCCGAACCTGCCCGTACCGGCGACTGCCCAGACCTACTCGTTGCGCCCGCCGTTCGGCGAGCGGATGCGCCACGGCTGGGCGAGCCTGCGCAGCAACCCGACCGCGCTCATCGGCGCGATCATCGTCATCTCGCTGCTCCTGATCGCGATCTTTGCGCCGCTGATCGCGCCCTACGACCCGTACGAACTCAATATGGAGGCCATCGCCCAGCCGCCGAGCGGAGCCCATCTCTTCGGCACCGACCAGTTCGGCCGCGACGTCTTCTCGCTGGTCGTCTTCGGTTCGCGCCTGGACCTCCTGATCGCCATTTCGGCCGTGATCGTCTCGCTCGTCATCGGCACGCTGATCGGGGCCATTGCGGCCTACCTCGGCGGGTGGTGGGATGAGGGGATCATGCGGGTGATGGACATCCTGCAGGCCTTCCCGCGCTTCATCTTCGCGATGGGCATCGCGTTCGCCATCGGCCCCGGACTGGCAACCGTGGTGATCGCGACCTCGGTGCTGAACATCCCGGGCTATGCCCGGCTGATGCGCTCGGTCATGTTGCCGGCCAAGAAGAGCCAGTACGCGATGGCTGCGCAGTCGATCGGGTCGAGCCACGCGAACGTCCTCTTCGGCCATCTCGTGCCGAACTGCCTCGTCCCGATCTTCGTGCAGTCCACGCTCCAGTTCGGCTGGGCCATTCTCGAGGCGGCGGGGCTCTCCTTCATCGGCCTCGGCGTGGAAACATCGGCCGCGGAGTGGGGCGCGCTCATCCAGTTGGGTTTCCAGGACTTCAATGCCGGGCACTGGTGGATCTATACCTTCCCGGGTCTCGCCATTGCGGTCGCGGTGCTTGGTTTCAACCTGCTCGGCGACGGCCTGCAGGACATCCTCGATCCGAGGCGGCAATAGATGACGACTCCCAGCATGACGGCGAACGCCAAGCAACCGCTGCTCGAGATCAGGGGCCTGCAGACCCACTTTCCGACCCGCCGCGGCGTGGCGAAAGTGCTGGATGGGCTCGACCTGACCGTCGGCAAGGGTGAGATCGTCGGACTCGTCGGGGAGAGCGGCTCCGGCAAGAGCGTGACCGGCTATTCCGTGATCGGGTTGCTCAAGCGGCCCGGACAGATCGCCGGCGGCCAGATCATCTACGACGGCAAGGACCTGACGAAGCTCAAGCCGAAGGGCTGGGAGGACTTGCGCGGCAAGGAGATCGCAATGATCTTCCAGAACCCGCGCTCCTGCCTGAACCCGCTGCTCCCGGTTGGCGAACAGTTGACGCAGGTGTTGCGCTACCGACGCGGGATGACGAAGAGCGAGGCGAAAGCCGAGGCGATCCGGTTGCTCGGCACCGTGCACATTCCCGAACCGGAACGGCGCATGGAGTCCTACCCGCATCAGTTGTCCGGTGGCATGGCGCAGCGGGTGATGATCGCGATGGCGATCTCCTGCAAGCCGCGCCTGCTGATTGCGGACGAGCCGACCACCGGGCTCGACGTGACCACCGAGCACCAGATTCTCGAACTCCTGCGGGAGATGCGGGACGTGACCGGAGCGGGCGTGATCCTCATCACCCACGACCTGAACATGGCGGCTGAAGTGTGCGACCGGATCGCGGTGATGTACGCCGGGTCGATCGTCGAGGAAGCGCCGGTGCTGGAGTTCTTTTCCCAGCCACGCCATCCGTACACGCTCGGGTTGCTCGCGTCCCGGCCGCGTCTCGGGGTGGATGAGGATATTCCCGTCATCCCCGGCAACGTGCCGGACCTGATCGACCGTCCGACGGGCTGCGCGTTCCATCCGCGTTGCCGGTGGGCGACCGCCGCCTGTTCCGCGCAGGTTCCCGCTCTCGTCGAACTCGCGGCCGGTCACTGGGTGGCCTGCCACAACACGGAGGCGGTGGCTCGCGATGTCCTCGCTGCGAATTGATCGTCTCGTCAAGCACTATCCCATCAGGACCGGCTTCTTCGGCACGCGCAGCCTGCACGCCGTCGACGACGTCTCCTTCGACCTCGCGCCGGGCGAGACGCTTGGGCTGGTGGGAGAGAGCGGGTCCGGCAAGAGCACCGTCGGCAAGTGCGTGACCATGCTGGAGCCGCCGACCTCGGGTCACGTCATGCTCGGCGACGTGGATCTCACCACGCTCTCCTACAACCAGTTGCGGCCTCTGCGAAAGAAGGTGCAGATCGTCTTTCAGGACCCGAACGACTCTCTCAACCCGCGAAAGACGGCGGGGGAGACCGTGCTGGAGCCCTTCGTGCTGAACGGCGTCGCGACCGGCGCCGAGGCCCAACGGCTGACGGCCGAACTCTTCGAGCAGGTTGGCCTGAAGCCCGAGCACATGGCGAGGTTCCCGCACCAATTGTCAGGCGGTCAGCAACAACGGGTGGGAATCGCCCGCGCGCTCGCCAGCAACCCGGATTTCATCGTGCTCGACGAGCCGACGTCCGCACTGGACGTGTCGGTGCAGGCGAAGCTCATCCAGTTGTTGAAGCGGCTGCAGGCCGACCGGAATCTCGGATACCTGTTCATCTCCCACGATCTCTCGGTCGTTGGTTACCTGTCCGACCGGGTAGCCGTGATGTACCTCGGCCAGATCGTGGAGATCGGGTCCACCCGGCAGGTTTTCGAGCGACCGCGCCACCCGTACACCATGGCGCTCATGAGCGCGGTCCCCTCCGCAAATCCGCTCGAGCGCCGGGAGCGGATTCACCTTGCAGGCGAGATCCCATCCCCGATCGATCCGCCGAACCATTGCCGGCTGGTCTCCCGGTGTCCATTCGCCACCGACGAGTGCCGGTCCCGTCCGATTTCGCTGGATGTGGTGGAGCCGGGGCATCGCGTGGCCTGCATCCGGTCGGTGCGCGGGGAGATTCCGGTTCCGGAGTTCCTGTTTGCGTCCTCCGTGGTCCATGCGCCGCGTCTCGATGCCGCGAGCATCGGACTGGACCTGGAATGACGTCCTGACCCGCGACGACCGCGCTGCGACGTTCGAACCCGCATTCGGCGCGCCCGCGGGGCGCGATGGAGGTGCATGATGCCCGATGATCAACCGGCGGCTGAGGTCAGGTTGACCGAGAAACAGGCGCTGGACATGCTGGCGTTCCTCGCCAGTTCCGCCGAAATCAGCCTGCACGAGCCGACCTACTACGGAACGTTCCGGCTGATCGACGCCGCCAGCAGGCTGATGGGCTACCTGCTGGAGTCCAACCCGGAGCTGGCGGATTCGTTCATGCCGGCCTGGAAAGCGGACATCGACACCCGCAAGGTCTGGATGATGTGGGACCGCCCGGCCTATTACCAGTTCCTGAAGGAGACCCCGGCAGTGGTGGCCGAGGAGATCCGGCGGCGCGAGGAGGGGGCGTGATGGCGGCGCGGCAGATGGATCCGGACGCCTTCTTCCAGGTCTTGAAGACGCGGCGTGTGTGCCGCTCGTTCACCGGCGAGCCGGTGTCCGATGAGCACCTGACGCGGATCATCGAGGCGGCCCGGTGGGCGAGCAGCGCCGGGAATCGGCATATCCACAAGTTCCTCGTGGTGCGGAATCCCGACACCATCCGGAACATCCGGTCGGTCGCCCCCGGGATGCTTTCCGAGCCTCCCGCGGCAGTGGTGATCCTGACCGACGCGGAGGCTGCACGGCGCGAGTCGATCCAGCTCGAGCTCGACACCGCCAACCACGGCGATGTCGGCACGGCGGCGATGAACATGCTCAACATGGCCCATGCGCTCGGTCTCGGTGCATGTCCGGTGACATCCTTCAGTCACTCCGGGGTGGCGGTGATGCTCGGGCTGCCGCCGCACCTGGAGCCGGAATGGATCATCATGCTCGGCCACCCGGCGCCGGTGGAGCGAAACCTCAACGCCGGCGCGCCGAAGCCCCTCACTGCGCGTGATCTCACCTGGTGGGACGCGGTGGGCCAGCACGAGCCGTAAGGTGGCCCTCGGATCGCAGGCAGACGAGGGGTTCCGGCAGGTCGCCTGATTCCCGAGCCTGCCCCGACCATGCAACCGCGTACGCGCTAGACCCGACCATCCCGCAGCCCCCGACACCCACGGAGAGCACCAATGCCCTGGAGAGTCGAAATCGAAGACCTGCCGGATGTCGCGCGGGGCGCGGCGTTTCTTGGGAGCGGCGGGGGCGGCAATCCCTACATCGGGCGGCTGATGGTCGAGCGGGCGATTCGCGAGACCGGCCGACCGCTGGAGTTGCTGACCCTGGACGAGCTGCCGGATGACGCATTGGTGATCCCGACCGCGATGATGGGCGCCCCTACCTGCATCGTGGAAAAACTGCCCGAAGGCATGGAGGCCGCGCGCTCGCTGCAGCGGCTGGAGGAGCACCTCGGCCGCAAGGCGACGGCGACGATGCCAATCGAGGCGGGCGGCGTGAACTCGATGATCCCGCTGGTGGTCGGTCTCCGGCTTGGCCTGCCGATCGTGGACGCCGACGGCATGGGCCGGGCGTTCCCTGAGCTGTTTCACGAAACCTTCCACATCTATGGCGTGTCCGGCACGCCGATGGTCGTCTCCAACGATCACGGCGACGCCACGCTGGTGGAAACCCGGGACAACATAATGATGGAGTGGCTCGCGCGGGGGATCACCATCCGGATGGGAGGGGTGGCCTACATCGCGGAGTACGCGATGGATGGCGCGACCGCGAAGCGCGTTTCGGTCGACGGCACCATCGGCATGGCGCTCCGTATCGGCCGCGCCATCCGCGAGGCCCGTGAGCAGCACCGCGACCCGTTCGCCGGGTTGATCGACGCGCTCGAGGGGACGACCTACGCGCCGGCGGAGGTGATCTTCAGCGGCAAGATCGTGGAGGTCTACCGCCGGACCGAGGAAGGCTTCGCCAAGGGCACGGTTGTCATCCGCGAACTGGGGGATGCCCCGAATGAGATGGTCATCGATTTCCAGAACGAGAACCTGATCGCGATGGTCGGCGGCGAGGTCGTGGCGGTCGTACCGAACCTGATCAACATCCTGGATGCCGAGACCGCCGAACCGATCACCACGGAGGAGCTCCGCTACGGACAGCGGGTGACGGTGATGGTGGTCTCGGTCCCGCCGATCATGCGGACGCCTGAGGCGCTGGCGGTATGGGGGCCGCGGCCGTTCGGGTTCGACGTCGATTTCGTTGAACTGGCCTGATCTGAGCGGCTGCCAGGACGGGCATCCACGCCGGCGACCGGGATACGGGCGATGCCGCGTGCGAGTCGAACGTGACCGAACCGGACCTTCTTGCCGGTGACATGCGACGCGCAGGAGTCTGGCGGCATCACGCCTGGCCGGCTCCTGCGCGGGTAAAGCCACGATGCATCAGGAACCGAAACGATCGAGGGTGACGTCATCGTTCCCGTGACGAATGACGGTGACGGTGACGTCAAAGCTTCGGCGGTTGTCGCCATAGTCTCCGGGATTGTCGTACATCACCAGCAAGAGTTCGCCGCCATTGCCGGCGCTGAAAGCGCCCTCACGCCCAATGTTCACGACCGTGTGGTGACCAGTGATCTCTGCCTGGACCGTACCGCACCCGGGATCGGGGCATTCGGTCTTTCCGCCCGCCGCGTCGGTTTCGGTGCCGGTGCGCCAGCCGGTCCTGCAGTAGGTCACGATGCCGTCGGCGTGGACGGTCACACGATCGCCGGGGGTGAGGGGGATGCCGGTTTCGGTCCATTCGACTTGCCAGGCGGGAAGTTGCAGGTGATAGGTGTATTCAGTCTGGCCGGGGTTGACGGTTCGGACGGTTACCGGCGCGGCAGGCGCCGTCTGCGCGTTGGTGGTGCCGCGTGTGATGATCAATGCCATGATGGCGGCTGCTGCCGCAAGCGTCCGCATTCTGTGATGCATGACTCTTGCATCGTCCTTCCCGGATTTATCCGACATCCCCCGAAGCAATCTTCAGGTTCCCGACATCCTGATGATCGTGGGGAAGGGCTACGGAACGGTCACCCTTTCATGGGACTTTCCTGAATTCGCAGGAGCATTCCCGACCTCGTCGGTTGCATCACCCGGATGATGCAGGAAGGGAGCCTGCGAGGCTGCAAGGCAGTCCACAACGTGGTCCTGCCAGGTCAAACAGGCTCTCCACGCCACGCACCAGTCGCAGACCATAACGGGGGGCCGATTCCGGTTCCCTGCCACGCAGCGGGTGTTCGGACCCAGGCGCAGGAACTCGATCAGACCGGGGAACAGCAAGCCGATCCTTCCGACGCATGGGTACCGAAACAGGAATCCGCTATTGGATCCGGCGGCACCACCTCAGGCATCTGCACGCCGCGTGGGCGCGGTCTGAGTGCATGCCGGTCAGGGTGGTCGAGTCCCTGATTCGCACGTCGGCGGCCGAGTGCAGGAGAATCGTCGGTAGGCGATCCAGGTTTCCTGTGTTGCCGGGATCGATCAGGTCACGGGACACGACTCCAGGGAGGGCAACACGCAAGAACGACCGACCATTTGCAGAAGGTAACAATCGCCCGTGCACGATTCGTGGAACGGAACCGGGGACCCATGAGAGGTCCCCGGTTCCGGTTGGTTCCATTCGTTTCTTCGTGGAGCGGGGGACGGGACTCGAACCCGCGACAGCCTGCTTGGGAAGCAGGTACTCTACCAACTGAGTTACCCCCGCAGGACGAATCCGGCGTTCGGGAAACTATACGCTTCAGGATTCGCCGGTGCAATCCCGGCCGCTACTCCTTCAGCAGCAGTTCGACGCCGACGCGGCGGCAGTCCATCTCGTAATCGACACCGACGATCGGGGGGCGGCACCAGTGCCATGCGAGACCGTCACCCCAGGCGCGGCGGCGGGCCATCTCCCCGGCGATGATCGGCCACGCATCGTAGACCGTGTACAACTGAACGGCTGAGCAGTCGTCCCAGGCGCGGCCGAAGCCAGCCATGCGGCGTTCCATTTCCCCGAGAACGTAGGCGGCCTTCCGGGCGATGCCGTCCGGGCTGGTGTCGTTGAGCGCGACGATGGTTTCTTCGTAGGTCGACCGGCCCTCTTCGGTCTCGCCGCTGCCGGCGATGACGAACTCGCGCGGGCCTGCCGCGGCCGCGGGCATCGTGTAGCAGAAGGCGTGCATGGAGGGCGACGCTGGCGGGTTCTCCTCCGGGCAGACGTTGCTCCGGGCGACCGGGTTGTCACCTTGCGAGAGCAGGCCCCAGGCATCGAGGGTTCCGGCGTAGATGCGGTTGAAAGCAAGGAACCCGGCCTCGGTGAAGGGAGCCGGCGAACGGAGTTCACAGGCGCAGAACGCGGTCAGTGGGCGGCAACGCTCGGCGAGGTGAGCGCGGACGCGGTCAAATGCGGCTGCGAGCGGGACGGGTGTGTCGAAACGCGCCCGCTCGATCCGGTAGCCGTCGGCGGCGGCGACCCCCGCGGAGTATTGGAACACGCCCGGAAGGTAGTGGAAGTTCCCCGGGGAAAAGTGCGGGGCTGAGATCGAGGACTCGGACATTGCGGCACTCCCGGAACGCGCGGCGTCATGCACGTCCGGGAGTGTCGCACAGCGTCGCGCTGCGGCGGGAGCGGTGCCCATCAGGCGGGCTCGAGCGTCTCCGCGAGTTCAACTGTAGCGGTTGGCGTGGCTGGTGACACAGCCCGGGCCGGGGTTCGATCGCCCTCGATCCAGCCGCCGACGGCCCGACCGAGGACGATGAAGAGCAGGAACACCACGACGAACGCGGCGATCTGGAGCGGCGAAAGCAGCATCGGCGCGTCGTCCGGAAGTCCGCGCCGGGTCCCTGGGTCGCTCATGCCACCGCCACCGCCACCGGGCGGGCGCGGCTGAGGTCCACGCCAACGGTGGAGCCCTCCTCCATGCCGTGAAGCATGGCTTCGCCCGCTGGAAGGTGCGCCCAGAGCCGCTCCCCGTTGCGGTCGAGCCGCAGATCGATGCGTGTTTCCGGGCCGAACGCGAGGATGCGTTCAACGGTCGCGGTTTCACACCCTGGTTCGATGGGATCGCAGAGGCGCACTTCATGGGGCCGGATGAAGGCGTCGGGAAGCCGGTTGACGCGCCCGACGAAGCCCATCACAAAATCGCTGGCAGGGTTGTCGTAGATTTCGGAGGGGGAGCCGACCTGCTCCACACGCGCGTGGTTCATGACCACGATGCGCGATGCGACCTCCATCGCTTCTTCCTGGTCGTGGGTGACCAGCACCGTGGTGACGTGCACCTGTTCGTGGAGGCGGCGCAGCCAGTCGCGGAGTTCCTCGCGGACCCTGGCGTCGAGCGCACCAAACGGCTCATCGAGCAGAAGCACGCGGGGCTCCACCGCCAGCGCCCGCGCGAGCGCCATCCGCTGCCGCTGGCCGCCAGAGAGCTGCGCCGGGTAGCGCTCGGAGAATCCATCGAGTTGAACCAGCGAGAGCAGTTCGTTCACGCGGTCGCGGATCTCCGCCTTCGAGCGCTTGCGGATTCGCAGACCGAACCCCACGTTGTCGCGCACGGTCATGTGCTTGAAGGCGGCGTAGTGCTGGAAGACAAAGCCGATCTCGCGCTCCTGCGGCGGCAGGCCGGTGACATCCTGACCGCCGATGACGACGCTCCCTGCGTCCGGGGTTTCGAGGCCGGCGATGATCCGGAGCAGGGTGCTCTTGCCGCTGCCTGAGGGGCCGAGCAGCGCGGTCAGGGACCCATCCGGGACTTCGATCGATACGTCGTCGAGCGCGGTGTAGTCGTTGAAATGCTTGGAGACACGGGTGACCGTAATGCCCATCAGGAGACCTCCCTGGGTTCGAGGCGGCGCATGAGAACGAGGACGAGCAGGGCCATCAACGCGAGCACGACCGAGGTGGTGAAAGCCGCGACCGGTTCGAACGCGAGCCAGCGCTCCTCGACGTGGAGGGTGAGGGTTTCGGTGCGGCCGGCCATCTTGCCGGAGACCACCGCCACCGCCCCGTACTCGCCCAACGCGCGGGCGGTGGTGAGGACAACCCCGTAGGCGACGCCCGTGCGGATGGCCGGAAGCGTGATGTGCCGGAAGGTCTGCCAGCTGTTGGCGCCGAGGATGCGCGCGGCCTGCTCCTGATCGGTGCCGATTTCCCGCAGCACCGGGATTACTTCGCGGGCGACGAAGGGCAGGGAAACGAAAATCGTCGCGAGCACCATCCCCGGCGTCGCGAAGATGATCCTGATCCCATGTTCCATGAACCAAGGGCCAACCCAGCCCTTGCGCGAGCCATAAACGATGACCAGCGCAAGACCAACCACAACCGGCGAGACGCCGAGCGGCATGGTCAGCAGCAGGTCGAGCAGGCGCTTGCCCGGGAACTGGTGACGGACCATGACGAGCGCGCAGGCGACGCCAAAAATCGCGTTCAGCGGGACCGAGATGGCCACGATCAATGCGGTCAGCTTCAGGGCGTGGAGGAATGCCGGCGAGGTCAACTCCGCGAATACCGGAGCAAGTCCATCCTGGAAGGTGCGGTAGAGCATGAGCGCGACCGGCCCGGCGACCAGCAGCCCGAGATAGAGCAAGGCAATCGTCCGCAGCAGGACGGTCGAGCGCTGCCGGTGCTGGGCGGCGGGGGCCGGGGGCTGGCTGGCTTCCGGCCCGAGCAGATCATTCCGGACGTTCATGCCGGGTGGCCCTCCGTTCGAGCAGGGTGATCGCCCCGAGGATGACGAGCGACAGCGCCAGCAGCACGATCGAGATCGCGGCGGCGGCGGTGGTGTCGTCGTTCTCGATCTGATTGAAGATGGAGACGGAGGCCATCTCGGTCCTGAACGGGATGTTGCCGGAGATGAGCACCACCGAGCCGAACTCGCCGACCGCGCGGGCGAAGGCGAGACCCGCGCCGGACACGATGGCGGGCACGAGGTTCGGCAGCACGATGGTGCGGAAGGCTGTCCACGGACTGGCGCCGAGCGCGTGGGCGGCCTGTTCCATGTCGAGATCGAGTTCCGCGAGCACCGGTTGCACCTGCCGCACGACGAAAGGCAGGGTGATGAAGAGCAAGGCAAGCACGATGCCCGCGCGGGTGTAGGCCATGTTGAGGCCGACCGGGCTCTTCGGGCCGTACAGAGCGATCAGGGTGAGACCGGCGACGATGGTCGGCAGGGCGAACGGGAGGTCGATGATCGCGTCGACCGCGCCCTTGCCGGGGAAGGTGTCGCGGACCAGCACCCAGGCGATGAGGGTGCCGGCAATGGCGTTGATCACGACGACCACCAGCGAGGCGAGAATGCTCAACTGGAG
>CAIPGK010000396.1 GCA_903864575.1 uncultured Chloroflexota bacterium | reverse complement strand
CGCCGGCGTAAAGATGATGGCGTCCGGCGGCAGGGTGGACGCGTCGATGCCGTAGCTCTCAAGAACCGACAGCAAATCGGTATCAGGCGGCAAGGTGGCGACGGCGTCCATCCGCCCCGCCGCGTCCGTATACCGGACCACCACATCGCGCCCATCCTGTCGTTGGGTCAGCGTAGCGACCTGATTGCCGCGCACGGCGGCCGCCAGTTCCCCGACGCTGATCCGCTCCGGCTGCGGACCGCCATTGACAAACGTGACCCAAAGTGCGGCGGTCGCCACGATGAGCACCAGCCACACCAGGCCATTGCGGAGCCACTTCTCTCGCATGTCGGACACTGCTCCATTCGGGCGCCGGCGAGCAAATCAGGAGGAAGTGCCGGCATTGCGCGAGGATTCAGTATAGCGCGATGCCCTTTCCGACCCCCGCTCCGAGCTCCTTTCGACCCCCCGGAACAGCCTGGGGGCTACTCTTCAGGCCGGATCGCCGACGGATCCAGCACCGCGACGTAGGGCAGGTTCCGGTAGCGCTCCGCGTAGTCCAGTCCATACCCGATCACGAACTCGTCGGGGATGGTGAATCCCACGAGGTCGGCCTGGACCTCGATCGCGTCGGGCTTCACCTTCTTCAGGAGCGCCACGACGCGAATTGACGCAGGCTTCCGCTGCTGCAACAGTTCCAGCAGGTATTTGAGGGTCAGTCCGCTGTCGATGATGTCTTCGACGACCAGCAAATGCCGGCCCTCGATGTCGTTGTTGAGGTCCTTGATGATGCGGACCACGCCCGAGCTGACCGTCGACGTCCCGTAGGAGGAGACCGCCATGAAGTCGATCTCGACGGGAATCGTCATCGCGCGCATCAGGTCGGTCATGAAGGCGACCGCGCCGTTCAGCACGCCCACCATCAGCGGCGCTTCGCTGCCGTACACGCCGTCGAGTTCCTTGCCCAATTCGTAGATGCGGCGCTGCAGCTCCTGCTCGGTGATGAGGATCCGGGAGACGCCGTTTGCCCGCCGTTCCGTTTGCCAGCTCATCGGTTCTCCCTACCCTCCGGCGCGCCCACCATCCGGGCTGCGCCTCGCTCGATGACTGCCCGCGCCCCGCCGCCGATCTCAACGATGGCGCCGCCGCGATTCCGTTCCAGCGCCGCCAGCAACGCCTCGATCCTGTCCATTCCCGCTTCGGCCTGCGGCGCAGTCGCCTGCAGCCACATCCGGGCAACCCGCCGCCGGATCGCCAGCGGCTGATCCAGGAACTGCCGCCCGGTCAGCGAGCCGTCGGGGCCAGTTGCCCGCTCGCAGGCGAGACGCGCGGCCTCATCCAGCGCGGCGTCATCCGCCGCTGCAAGATCGGCATGCCGGGCGAGCGCCGCCGCGGCCCCGGGAAACGCCCGCTCCATCACCGGCAGGATGTCCAGCCGGACCCTGTTGCGCGCATACCCCCGTTCATCATTCGATGGATCGTCCACCGGCGCAAGAGCCAGCGCCGCCACGAAGTCCCGTAACACGGACCGGGGCTCCTGCAGGAATGGTCTCCAGATGGTGAGTTCCGCGCCTGCTGGCTCTCCCGCCCACCACGGCACCGGCCTGCGGCTCAACTCGGACATCCCCGCTGCGCCTGCCGTTCCCGCGCCCCGCAGCAGGTGAAGAAGGACGCTTTCGGCCTGGTCGTCGCGATGATGCGCCAGCGCAACCACCGCTGCTCCGTCCTGACCTGCCGCCACGGTCAGCGCCCGGTAGCGTTCCCGCCTCGCGGCCTCCTCCACGCCTCCCCCGGAATGGCGAGCGAGCAATTCGGGGTCAACCCGGACGACCCGGACATCTGCGCCCAGTGCGGCGCCAATCACGGCGGCCCGTTGCGCCTCATCGCCGCTCGCCGCGCGCAATCCGTGGTCGACGTGGAGCAGGATCGGTGGTTCGCACAGCCCGCGCATCGCCAACCGCACCAGCGCGGCGGCCAGCGCCAGCGAATCGCCCCCGCCCGAGAATCCGCAGATCACCCGCTCCCCCTCCAGGTGACGCTGGCGGAGCCGGTCGAGCAATCGTTGCTCCAGCCCGGTCATGTGGGAAAGCGGCAGAGGCGTTTCGTCTGGCATGGCGCTCGCTCCCGCGCTCCGGGGAGAGATGCCGGCGCGGGTGGCACAGTCTACCCGCCCCGCGACGTGCGAGCCGACGCAGGCCACGGCAATGGGAGATCCCGCCCGATTGCCCGGTCGAGGCTTCGGGTCCTCGATGCTCTCAGTATGGCGGCGACGATCTCACCAACGCGATGTTCGCGTTGCCGACCGACGCATCAGCGATGGCGCCGCCGCCGCCCACGCTCGCTCCGAGATTGGTTGCGTTCACCATCGTTCCGCCGCCAGCGGACACCCCGCTGCCGCCGGGGTAGCAGGTTCCTCACGTGTCGCAGATCAGGTTCCCCATCGCGTCGCCGACCGCAACGGTGGTTCCGACGTTGCCGCCGGCGTTGACATCTCCGATACCCGCCACGCCGCCGTTCGCCGACGCGTTGGCCAGACCGCCGGTCCCGGCGAGCGCCGTTTCGACCCATTGGCCAAATCCAGGATTCACGTCAATGCCCTTCATGATCGTGGAGCTGATCTGCTCCTTCGTTCTGTCCGCAATGGCGATACGAGCGCCAAACCGGGGTTCCGGATTGCCTCCCGCGCCGATCCTCCGCCAGCGGGGGCCTTGCGGAGAAATGGCCCGAAAAATGGCCCGTCGCCGGTGATGTCGGCGCCACGCAAATCGACTACGGTTACAATCGGGGTGCTTTCGTGAACGTGAATTCTGCAGTTCGCAACGTGGACCGGACTCGGCGTCGATCCGGTCGGGCCCCAACTCCTGGAATCAGCGAAAGCCCAAGGCTAAGGAGCAATTCTATGAGAGGTCATTCGCAAGTCGGGCGTCGCGCCGTCCTCAAGGGAGCAGCCGCCGCCGTCGTGTCCGCGGCAGTTCCGGCCGAGACCCGTCGTTCCTCGGCCCAGGAGGCCACGCCGCAACCATCTTCGTTTCCCGTCGAGCAGCCCGCCTCGTCCTATCCCCCACCGGACTACTCGTACCCAAACGCCGTCATCGGCGTTTCCTACGAGGATTCCAAACCCGATTTTCCGCCCGTCACCAAAGCCCCGGAGGGCGCTCCGAACATCCTCCTTGTGCTGCTCGACGACGTCGGCTTCGCCTGGCTGGAATCCTTCGGCGGCGTGGTTGCCAGCCCAACGGTGGAGCGGCTCGCTGGAACCGGTCTCCGGTACAACGCCTTTCACACCACCGCCCTCTGTTCTCCGACTCGCGCCGCGCTGCTCACCGGCCGCAACCACCACTCGGTGGGGACCGGGGTGATCGAGGAGATCGCCAGCGGCTATCCCGGCTACAGCGGGCTCATTCCGCGCAGCGCCGCGACCATCGGCCAGTTGCTGCACTACAACGGCTACGCGACTGGTTGGTGGGGCAAGAATCACAACATCCCCGACAATCAACTCTCCGCTTTCGGCCCCTTCGACCACTGGCCGACGTCCCTCGGGTTTGACTACTTCTACGGATTCATCGGCGGCGAATGCGATCAGTTCTATCCCCCGCTCTACCGTGGGACCACACCCGTCGACGCTCCATCGACTCCCGAACAGGGCTATCAGTTGACCAACGACCTGACAGACGATTGCATTTCCTGGATCAAGGCCCAGACGGCCATCGCCCCGGATCAGCCGTTTTTCGCCTACTTCTCCCCCGGCGCGGCCCATGCCCCTCACCAGCCACCCCTCGATTGGCGCGGGCGCCACGCGGGCTTGTTCGACATGGGCTGGGATGACTACCGCACCCAGGCCTGGCAGCGACAGCTCGAACTCGGCGTCATCCCGCCGGACACCAAACTGACCGAACGCCCGGAGCAGATTCCCGCCTGGGACGCGTCCACCCCGGAGGAGCAGCGCCTCTACACCCGGTTGGTCGAGAACTACGCGGACTTTCTCGGACACGCCGATTCCTGCGTCGGTCGTCTGATCGACACCATCGAGTCACTCGGAAAGCGTGACAACACCCTGATCTTCTACATCCTCGGGGACAACGGCAGCAGCGCCGAGGGCGGGCTCACCGGCACCATCAACGACATGATGACCCTCACCGGGGTCACGGCCACCATCGACGAGGTTCTCCCGTACATCGATGAGATCGGCCTGCCTGGCACCAGCCCGCACTACCCCATCGGCTGGGCCTGGGCGGGAGATGCGCCCTACAAATGGACGAAGCAGATCGCATCCCACTTCGGGGGAACCCGCAACCCGATGGTCGTCTCCTGGCCGGAACGCATCATCGACGACGGCGGCCTGCGCTCGCAGTTCCACCACATCATCGACATCGTGCCGACGATCCTCGAGGTAGCAGGGATCGCCCAGCCTGCCATGGTAAATGGCATCGCACAGAAACCGATCGAGGGAACCAGCCTCGCATACACCTTTGACGAGGCGAACGCGTCGGTCCCCACCCGGCACACGACCCAGTACTTCGAGATCATGGGCAACCGCGCCATCTACAGCAACGGCTGGGTGGCGGCCTGCTTCCATGGGCGCACGCCCTGGGAAAACGGAACCAATCCGGACTTCAACGATGACGTCTGGGAACTCTATGACCTCTCGAGCGACTGGAGCGAAGCGGTCGATCTGGCCGCCGCAAACCCGAAAAAACTCGATGATATGAAGGAACTCTTCCTGATCGAGGCGGCGAAGTACAACGTCTTCCCGCTCGACGACCGGACCGTGGAGCGTGGACAGGACGCATCGCTTCGACCGAGCTACTTCACAGGCCGCGACCGCATCACCCTCTTTGGCGGAATGACCCGGCTCCCTGAGGGAAGCGCGCCAAAGCTGAACAATGTCCACCACGCCATCACGGTCGACGCGACGATCCCCGACGGCGGAGCCGATGGCGTGCTCATCGCCCTCGGAGGCGATTCCGCGGGATTTACCCTCTACGTGAAAGACCAGCGCCTTGTATACGAGTACAACTGGTTCAACATCGACCGCTATACGGTGACCTCCACCGAGGCGATTCCGTCCGGCAACGTGAAGCTCGGCTTCGAGTTCGTGCCACAGGCGCCGGCTCCCGGGAGCCCTGCCGACGTTTCGCTCACCGTCAATGGCGCGCCCGCCGGGAGCGGGGTAGTGGAAAAGCAGATCACCGCGCGGTTCGGCACCGAATCGCTTGACGTTGGCCGGGACTGCATGTCGCCGGTCAGCAAGAACTATGGCCCCGCCCGCTTCTACCCATTCACCGGAGAGATCGCCACGGTGGAGATCGACTTCCCGAAGGGCCAGGCTGAGCTGAGCCCGGAAGAACGTTTCCGCCTCGCCATCGCCATGGCCTGATCGACGAACGACCAGCACAGGAGAAGCATCATGCAGCAGGATCGTGAAACCAGCCCATCGTCATCCCTTCTCGGCAGGCGCGCCGTGCTCCAGGGCGCTGCCGCAGCCGTCGCGTCGTCGGCAGTGCCCGCCATCGCCAGGCGCGCAGCCGCCCAGGATGCCACACCGCAGGCTGAGGAGGTCCCGGCGGCCACCGAGTCGGGCGGCAAACCGATGAACTTCCTCATCATCTGGGGCGACGATGTCGGTTGGTGGAATCCCAGCTGCTACAACCGTGGCATGATGGGCTACCAGACCCCGAACATGGACCGGATCGCCGCCGAGGGCGCGCTGTTCCAGGCGTGGTATGGCGAGAACTCATGCACCGCGGGCCGAGCGGCCTTCATCACCGGCCAGTGTCCAGTCCGCACCGGACTCACCAAGGTTGGCCTGCCCGGCGCGACCCTCGGCCTCCAACCCGAGGACCCGACCATTGCCAACCTGCTCAAGCCGCTCGGATACGCCACGGGCCAGTTCGGCAAGAACCATCTCGGCGACCTCAACAAATACCTGCCCACCGTTCACGGGTTCGATGAGTTCTACGGATTCCTGTACCACCTGAACGCCTTCGATGAGCCGGAGAGCCCGAACTACCCGACCGACCCGGCCTTCGCCGAAAAGTACGGTCCCCGCGGCGTGCTTCACTGCTTTGCGACCGATGTGGACGATCCGACCGATGACCCCCGCTACGGGCCGGTCGGCAAGCAGACCATCGAGGATACTGGCCCGCTCACCATCGAGCGTCAGGGAACGATCGACGACGAGGTCGTCGAGAAGACCGCCGAGTTCATCCGCCGCGCCGTAGACAACGACAAGCCATTCTTCGTCTGGCACAACGCAGCGCGCATGCACATGCACACCCACCTCAAGCCCGAGTCTCAGGGCGTCACCGGGCTTGGCGTGGAAGCGGACGGCATGGTCGAGCACGATGGCCATATCGGCCAGTTGCTCGGTCTGCTCGACGATCTGGGCGTCGCCGACACCACGATGGTGATGT
>CAIPGK010000395.1 GCA_903864575.1 uncultured Chloroflexota bacterium | reverse complement strand
TGGCTGGCGCGAGGAGGAGGTCGAAGGCCGAGGGGTAGAGGACGTGCTGAAGCCAATCTACCCCGAGCACTCGGAGAACATCCGGCGCGAGTTGTACGCCACCGGCGCCTGGGCGGGCGATCTCGAGCACCAGCGGCGCGATGGCTCGCGCATCAAGGTCGAAAGCCGCTGGGCGCTCGAGCGGGATGACGAGGGCAGGCCGCGGACGATCATGACGATCAACCGCGACCTGACCGAGCGCGAGGCCCTGCTCTTCTCGGTGCAGGCCAGCGAGCAGCGCGTTCGTGAACTCGCGGAAATGCGCGACGACTTCGTCGCCATGGCCGCCCATGAAATGGCCTCCCCGGTCGCCGCCATCCGCTGGTTCGCGGAAGTGCTCGGCATGGGCGAGATGTCCGCGGACGAAGCCAGCCATGCCTCGAAAACCATCGTCGCCGAGGCGGAGATGCTGCAGACGCTGCTCGACGACGTGCGCGCGATCGCCAAGATCGATACCGATGATTTCTCGGTGAAACCGCGGGCGATTGACCTCGGGGTGCTTGTCCGCAATGCCGAGGCGCACGCAAAGTCGCTTCCAGGCAACCACCCGTTCACGTTCGAGATCGATACGCAGGGACTGGTGACGGCGGACGACAAGCGGATCGGGCAGGTGCTGCGGAACCTGATGAACAACGCCGCCAAGTACACTCCGCCGGGCACGCCGGTCACCCTGCGGATGCTGGACCGGGGCGACCGGGTGGAGATCGAAGTCGCCGATGAGGGACCGGGAATCTCCGCTGAGGACCAGCAGGTGATCTTCGAGAAGTACCGCCGGGGAGCCCAGACGGTCGGCAAGAAGGTTCACGGCGCGGGTATCGGGCTCTACGTGTGCAGCCGCATCGTGGCGGCCCACGGGAGCACGCTCACCGTCGAAAGCGAGCCGGGAACGGGAGCGACGTTCCGGTTCGATCTGCCGCGCGTCCCCTGACCGTCCGGCCCGCGGCCCCGCCGCTGACGGATGGCGCGGCAACAGGCCATAATGCCGGGAGATTGATGCGGCAACCATGCCGCGGAGCGCTGGCCCGCGGGGCCTTCAGGGCAGGTGGTGGCGATGTCGGACGAGAGACCGGTCAAGGTCCTGCTGGTCGACGATCACGCGGCGTTCCGCGAGCCGCTGGCGTTCATGCTCGGCCGTCAGGAAGGGCTTGAGGTCGTCGCGCAGGCGGGGTCGGTGGCGGAGGCGAAGCCGCTGCTGGACCAGCCGGATATCGCGGTGCTCGACCTGCACCTTGGCGACGGTGAGGGCATCGATCTCATTCGCCAGCTGCGGGCGGTGAATCCGAAGTGCCGCGTACTTCTGCTGACGGCGGCGACCGACATGGAAGATCGCGCTCGCGCGGTCGAGGCTGGCGCCGATGGCGTGATGTACAAGTCCTCGTCGGTAACGGATGTGATCGAAGCGATCCGCAAGCTCTCGGCTGGAGAGGCGTTGCTTGCGCAGGGCGAGGTGATCGATCTGCTGCGCTACGCCGCCCAGAAGCGCGAACGCGACTGGAGCGCCAAGTCCTCCCTCGAGCGGCTCACCCCGCGTGAGCGGCAGGTGCTGGAAGAGGTTTCCAAGGGACTGAGCGACAAGGAAATCGCCCTCGCGCTCTCCGTCAGTCACGAGACCGTTCGGACGCACATGGTGAATATCCTCGGCAAGCTCGGCGTGGAGTCGCGGTTGCAGGCGCTGTTGCAGGCCGTCCGCTATGGACTCATCAAGCTCGAATGACCGCTCGACCCCCGGGCAAGGAAGAACGGGCGGCCATGCGGCCGCCCGTTCGTGATGTTCGGCGGCGACGGGGAACCTATGCTCCCGTCTCCATCATGCTCTCGCAGGCGATGCCGTCGCGGTCGCGGTCGATGGAATCAATCAGGGCGTCGGGAGCATCGATGGCCCCTGCGTCCTCGTAGGCGGTCTGGGCGTCATACCAGGTGGTGAAATCGCCGCAGGCAAGCGGCGCCGCCGGCTCGCCCTCGCGTGTGATGTCGCCGGGCGCCGCCGAGGCGCCGCCGTCGCCGAGGGTGGTCGCGCCGCCGCTCGAAGCAGAGATGGAGCCGGTGTCTCCGTCCGTCGCGTCGCTGCCTTGCCCGCGAGCGGGCGGCGGCGGCTCCGGAGAATCGGCGGCTCCGGAATCCGTCTCGATCTGCTGCTCCGAGGTGATCTCGTCTTCCGGGGAGCGCTCGGTGGACTGCCGGGTCGATTCGTTGGAGATGCCGCTACGGTTTTCGCGGTCGAGCGGGTCGGAGTCGGTCCAGAAAAGCTCCTCGCCGTCTCCGTAGCCGTCACCGTCGGTGTCGAACTGCAAGGGATCGGTGTCGAAGACGTTTACTTCATCGCCGTCAGCGACGCCGTCCTCGTCGGTGTCAGGGTTTTCCGGGTCGAGCCCGGCGTCGGGTTCGAGGGCATCCTGGTAATTGTCGCCGTCGCGGTCACCTTCGGACGGCGTCGGAGCA
>CAIPGK010000394.1 GCA_903864575.1 uncultured Chloroflexota bacterium | reverse complement strand
GGCGAGATCATCGCCGTAAACGATGCAGCGGGACGCATCCTTGGACTCTCCCCGGACCAGATGGCGCGTGGATCGTCCATCGATCCGCAATGGCGCGCTGTACGCCCGGATGGCTCCCGGTTCTCCCGGGATGACGTTCCGGCAATGGTGACCCTCCGGACCGGCCAACCTCAGGAAGGGGTGGTGATGGGCATTCACCGCCCCGACGGGTCACTGGTCTGGATCGCCGTGAACAGCATGATGAGCGCGCGCGCAGGCATCGACGGCGGACCGGCGGCGGTGACCGCTTTCGTCGACATCACGCCACTCGAGGAGGCGCGGCGGGAATTGATCGCCGCCCGTGACGAGGCCCGCGAAGCCGACCGGGCCAAGAACCGGTTCCTCGCCATCATCAGCCACGAACTGCGGACGCCGCTTACGGCCGTCATGGGCTACAGCCAGATGCTCCTGGCCGAAGCGGGCGGCCCCCTGACCGGGTTGCAACGCGAGGACCTCGTCCAGATCACCCGCGGCGCGGACCGCCTGCTGGCCCTGATCGACGACCTGCTCGACCTCGGCCGCATCCAGACCGGGCGCATGGAACTCGATCTCGAATACCTCGACCTCGCCCGCCTGCTCAAGGATCTGGAGGGCGACCTGCGGGTGATGGCAACCGCCCGGAACCTCTCGTTCTGGCTGCTCGCCGAACCGGGATTGACGATCCTCGGCGACGCCCGCCGCCTCGAGCAGGTCATCATCAACCTCGTCAGCAATGCGGTGAAGTTCACCAGCGAGGGGCAGATCCGGGTCGACGCCGTGCGCGACGGCAACGATGCCCTGATCACCGTCGAGGATACCGGCATCGGCATTCCCGAATCCGCCCAGGATCACATCTTCGATCTCTTCCAGCAGGCCGACACGACCACCACAAGGCGCTTCGGCGGTCTCGGGATCGGGCTGGCCATCGCAAAGAGCATCGCCGAGCGCCACGGTGGCTCGATCGGCGTCGAGAGCGCCGCCGGCCAAGGCTCGCGCTTCAGCGTGCGATTGCCGATTTCGCGCTGACCGCCGTTCGTGGGGCTCGGGCCGGGGAGGCGAGGCGGGGACCCGACTTCCGGGTGATGCAACGCGGGCGCATGGCGTCCCGCGGTTGCGTCTCACCGCCCCTGATCCACGACGAGGGCCTCCGGTGCGATACTCGCCCTGACTGAACTCGCGTTCCGCTTTGCTCCCGGAGGATGCGCCGTGGCTGCCGCTGCCCGAACCGTCATCGTTTCCTGCGCCGTTACCGGCTCGATTCACATTCCCTCGCAAACACCATACCTGCCGATCACCCCCGATCAGATCGCGGAGTCCGCGATCGGCGCGGCGGAGGCTGGCGCGGCGATCCTGCACCTGCACGCCCGCAACCCCAGCGATGGCCGCCCGACTCCGGACCCGGAGGTCTTCCTCGAGTTCCTGCCGCACATCAAGGCCGCGACCGACGCCGTGATCAACATCACCACCGGCGGCGCGCAGACGATGACCATCGACGAGCGCCTGGCCGGCCCGCTGCGGATGAAACCGGAGATGTGCTCGCTCAACATGGGGTCGATGAACTTCGGCCTCTACCCGATGGCAGCCCGGATCAGGGAGTTCAAGCACGCCTGGGAGCCGGAGTACCTCGAGGCGTCGCGCGGAGGCATCTTTCGCAACACCTTCGCCGACATCGAGCGGATTCTGCCCACCCTCGGGGAGCATGGCACCCGCTTCGAATTCGAGTGCTACGACGTGGGCCACATCTACAACCTCGCCCACTTCCTCGACCGCGGCCTCGTGAAGCCCCCGATCTTCGTGCAAACCATCTTCGGCATCCTCGGCGGCATCGGCACCGACCCCGAAGATCTGCTCCACATGAAGCGCACCGCGGACCGCCTGCTGGGCGACGCCTACGTCTGGTCGATCCTCGGCGCGGGCCGCCACCAGACCAACCTCACCACCATGGGCGCGATCATGGGCGGCAACGTCCGCACCGGGCTGGAGGACAACATCTATCTCGGCAAGGGCGAACTGGCGAAATCCAACGCCGATCTCGTCGCCAAGGCCGTCCGCATCCTCCGCGAGCTCTCCCTCGAACCAGCCACGCCTGACCAGGCGCGC
>CAIPGK010000393.1 GCA_903864575.1 uncultured Chloroflexota bacterium | reverse complement strand
TGCCGTCGTAGGGCAGTCTGTTCAGCACGTAGCGGATGGCTTCGAGGCGCGCCCGCTTCTTGTCGTCGCTCTTGACGAAGGTCCACGGGGCGTCGGCGGTGTCGGTGTAGAAGAACATCTGCTCCTTGGCTTCGGTGTACTCATCCCACTTCTCGCGGGAGGCGCGGTCGATGGGGCTGAGCTTCCACTGGCGCAGGGGGTCCTTCTCCCGTTGCCGGAACCGCCGCTCCTGCTCGATGCGGCTGACCGAGAAATAGAACTTCACGAGCCGGATGCCGGAGTTGACGAGCATCCGCTCCAGTTCCGGGGCCTGCCGCATGAACTCCATGTACTCGGTGGGGGTGCAGAAGCCGAAAACGCGCTCGACGCCCGCCCGGTTGTACCAGGAGCGGTCGAACAGCACGATCTCGCCGGAGGTCGGGAGTTCCCCGATATAGCGCTGAAAGTACCACTGCCCCCGCTCGGTTTCGTTCGGCTTCTCGAGGGCGACGACTCGCGCGCCGCGCGGGTTCATGTGCTCGGTGAAGCGCTTGATCGTGCCGCCCTTGCCTGCCGCGTCCCGTCCTTCGAAAAGTATGACGAGTCGCTCGCCGTTGGTCTTGATCCAGTTCTGGGCCTTCACCAGTTCGATCTGGAGCTGGACCAGTTCCTTCTCGTACCGCGACACCGGCATCGGCTGGTCGTAGGGGTATTCGCCCTCGACGAAAATTCGCATCCGATCCTGGCTGCTTGGGGTGGGCGCCGCCACCGGGGCGCCGGATGACGGGACAGCAGGCGGTCGGCTCTTCTCCGCGCCAGCCACCCTGGAAGCCGATCGCACGGGTCGTGCGGGCGACGCTGCCTCTGGCTTCGCGACAGGTTTGGAGGCTGGCTTCGGGGCTGGCTTCGCCGCGTTCCGGGGCGCGGACGCCAGCTGTTCACCGCTTGTGGACTTTGCCGCTCGAACCGTCACCCGCCAACCTCCTGCCGTCCTGTCGTCCGAGCAGCATGTGCTCATATCGTGAATTTCAAATGAATGATGCTCTCCAGACTGTCTCAGGGACGAGAAAACCGGAGACCGAGCATGTCAATGTCGCAACAGCGACGACGGGTGAACCGGCGGCGTCTGCTTCGGCAGGGGCTGTCCGGCGCTGCCGGCCCGATCGGGCGCCCTTACAGCCGGAGCAGGCCGAATGCCGCCTTGTAGCGCTCGTCATCGCGGCGGAAGGTGTCGGGGTCGATGCCCTTGATGGCGGCGATCTGCCAGGCGAGGATCTGCATCGGCACGACAGCCAGCAGGGGGGTCAGCATCTCCGGCAGGTCGGGCAGGGCGAAGGTGGTCGCGTGGGCGAGGTCGATGCCCTCCCCCACGATCCAGAGTCGCCCGCCCATGGCGGAGCCGACCGCCGCGATCCCGGCGGTGCGGTCGGTGGCGCGGCCCGCGACGTTGATCATCACGAGCAGATCGCTCTCATTGAAGGCCACCATGGGGCCGTGAAGGAACTGCTCGGCGGCGAGGGCGTCGATGTGGGCGTAGGCGGCCTCGCGGGCCTTGATGACCAGTTCGAGCGCGGTCGCCTCGTTCGGCCCGGCGCCCGCCGCATAGGTGCGATGGGACGCGGCATAGTCGGCGATGGGGTAGATCTCCTCCTCCCGCGCCAGCACGCGCGCCACCTGTTCCGGCAGCGAGGCAAGGGCGGCGCGCCAGCCGGTTACACCATCGGAGCCGCGCCGCTCGCCGAGGTCGGTCGCGACCTGGGCGAGAACCATCATGGCGCAGAGGTGCGAGGAGGTATAGGCGGCGCTCGTTTCGCGCTCGACCGTCCGCAGGGTGAAGTGCGACCCCTCGTGCTCGGCGGTCAGGCTGCCGATCGAGAGGACGGTCGCGCCCGTCGCGCCCGCGGCGGCCATCACCTCGCCGGAGAAGCGCTTGACCCCGGTGTGGGCCATGACGATGACCGAATCATCCACCTCGAGCGGGAACTGGTCGGGATACCGGGCAAGATCGAAGGAGGAGATGGCGCGGGCGTCCACCCCGGCCGCGCGGAGCATCCACGCGCCGACGAGCGCGGCGTGATAGCTGGTGCCAATGCCCGCGAGCACGATCCGCTCGGAGGTGCCGATAAGGTCCACGGCGCGGCTGGCCTGGTCCCAGCCGGTGTCTGCCAGCCGCTGCAGGTCGGCGGGCTGCCGCTGCATCGTCTGGTACATCTTCGAATCGGTCGCGGGGCCGCTGCTCATATGGAAGTCTCCTGTCCCGGTGATAGCCCCTGGTTTCCCCTGCCGAAGGTTCCGGCGGGGATGCGGACGATGACGAGCCCGGCCAGCACGAGCGCCGCGCCCGCGAGTTTGGCTGGCCCGAAGCGCTCTCCGAAGATCAGCGCCGACAGGATGCCGGAAACGATCGGCACCAGCAGTCCGAAGGACGTCGCGGCGGCGAGGCCCCGGCGCGAGATCGCCCAGTTCCAGACCTGGTAGGCGATGTAGACCGGGAAGATCGCCATGTACCCGACGGCAATCCACGCCGCACCTGAAATGCCGCCCCAATCTTCGCGCATCGACGAGGGAATGGCGACAAGGAAGAGCGGGATGCTGCCGAGCGCGATGGTCCACGCGGAGAAGGTGTCGGCCGGGTACTTCTTCACGAGCGGCCGCGCCAGCACGCCATAGGCGGCGAAGGCCACGGCGGCGCCGAGGCTCAGCAGGTCACCGGTGAGAGAGCCGTTGGCGGTCGTGCCGCGCTTCTCCCAGAGGAAGATGGCGGCGCCGAGCACGGCGACCCCGAGCCCGATCCACGCCTGCCGGGGGTGCTTCTCGCCCATCAGCGAGGTCATCACGACCGAGAAGAGCGGGACCATCGCGACCAGCAGGGAGCTGGAGAAGGGCGAGGTCCGCTCGAGGCCGAGCACGAAGAAGAGCTGGTAGAAGGTGTATCCCGCGAGGGCGACCGCGATGGTCAGCGGCAGGTCCTCGCGGCGGATCCAGCGGTCCGCACCCTTGCGCCGAAGGAGCATCACGCCGACGGCCAGCAGGCACATCAGCCCGAAGCGGATCGCGATGTAGGGCAGCGCGGACATCTCCGCGAAGATGGCCTTGCTGACGATGAAGGTGGATGCCCACAGCAGGACGACGAGGAAGAGCGCGCCTTCCACGACCGGTCCGGCTTGCCCGGCGGCAGGGGCGGCTGCGCCCGGCGCGCGGCGAAGTTCCTCGAGATCCTGCGATGCCGGTTCGGGGCCGTCGAGGATCTCTTCGATGGGAGCGGTCACGGATGCCTCGTTCGTGATGGGTCGCAGGTGGTGAATGGTCAGGAGAGGACGCGAACCTCGGTCGTACCGCCGAGATGGCGCTCGATCAGCGTGGCGAGATCATCGCACGCGGCCCGGACCCTCGCCTCGCCGCCGGGGACCACCGATTCGATGACCAGCACCGCATCGGTGGTGCCCGCGGTGAGCTTCGTCCGGTCCGCCTCGCGCCAGTTGAAGCAGCGGCAGACGGCTCCGGCGTCGTCCCGCCAGAGGACCTCGCCGGGGATGGCGGGTTGATCTTCCGCCGCGCCGATGGTGAAGAAGGATTCCCCGCCCTCGGCGCGGGTGAGGCGCAGCGGCCCGACGATGGTGGCCAGGTCCTCACCGCCCGCGGGGACGCGATGCCGCAGGGAAACGCTGTTGTAGAGATCGACCAGCGGGTTGACGCCGCCGAGCCTCCCGCTGGCGGCGGAGCGCAGCAACGCCTCGATCGAGGAGCGGAACTTCGACGGCTTGACCCCGAATGCGGCGTAGGCCGCTCGCCACGGCGCGATTTCCGGCAGGTTGGCGAAGTCCGCGTTCTCACCGAGAGCGGCGGCCGTTTCTCCGATGGCGGCGAGCAGGATGGCTTCGCACTCCGGGCAGGCGGCGGCGTTGGCGATGCCGCGCGCGACGATGATGCCGACGGTTACGTCGGGAAAGAGGTCGCGGACGGACTGGTCGATGGAGACGGTTGGGCTCGAGGACACGGCTGGCGCTCCTGGGGTGTGCTGCACGTTGCGGGAACGGTACCGCACCGGCTGATTTGCGTGTGGAACGCGCCGAGCGCCGGCGATGGTGATGGCTGCGTCGCCGCGGTGGCGCACGCCGGTGGCATACTCCTGTCCGCAGGAACCGGATATCGCCATCCGGCGTGACCGGCAGGATCGATCATCGGTACGACGGAACCCCCGTCGGAGGACGCAGAACGAGCATGAGCGACGCCACGCCGCAATCCAGCGGGCCGAATCCCCTCTGCGAGATCGGCCGCACCCACCCGCGGGACAAGCACCGGATGAAGCCGCTGGACGGCCACTCAGGCATCTGGGAGTGCCCGCGCCACGAGATTTTTGCCCGCATCCTGCCGCCCGACGAGGCGGGTGCGCTGGACCGCGGCGACGCCTTCGCCATGCACGATGGCCGCGAGGGCGTGGTCGTCCGCCTCGGCGACGAGCGGGGCGGCGGGCAGGTGGTGTACTACCGCTTCGAGGGGTGACGCGGCGGATCGGGCATCAGTTGACCGGTAGCGGCGGGGTTCCTGTCCGGGTTGGAGGGCCGCCTTGAACGCACACGCCGGCAATCCCTCCGATCTCCCGGCTCCGGCGCCAGCGGTCCGCTTCTGCGCCGAGTTCACCCATCACGCCTGGACGCGGGGGGATGCGGCCGCCGCGCCGCTTCGGACGCTCGACGCGGCCGCCGCCGCTGACGCGGCCGGGATCGACGCGATCTGGGTCAATGAGGACCCGGAAGGATGGGACGCCTTCGGCGTGCTCGGCGCGACCGCGGCGCGGACGCGCCGGGCCTCCCTCGGGCCATCGGTCACCAACCCCTACCTGCGTCATCCCAACCTGATCGCGGCGTCGGTGGCGACGCTGGACCGGCTCTCGGGCGGGCGGGCCGTGCTGGGGCTCGGGCGCGGGCAGCCGGAGTGGTACCAGCGCGGGCTCGGCATGGAGCGCGGCGACCCGCTGGCGCGGCTGGAGGAGACGCTCGCGCTGATCCGGCAGTGGCAGGATGCCGGGGGCGGCCACAGGGCGCGCGCAGCCGAGGGCGCCCAGTTCCCGGTGCGCGACTGGGAGCGGCAGGTCCAACCGGTGCAAGCCTCCCCGCCCATCCTGCTCGCCGCGGCTGGCCCGCGGGCGCTTGCGCTCGCCGGGAGGATGGCCGATGGGGTTATCTTCAACAATCTCGCCTCGGATGCCGCGCTCGCGGAGATGATCCCGCTCGTCCGGGAAGCCGCGCGCTCGGCGGGGCGCAACCCGGACCGTCTCTGGTTCGTGCTGCGGACGGCCGCGACGGTTGCGGTCGACCCCGCGCCCGCGCTCTCCCGGCAGAAGACGCTCTTCGCGCTGGTCAACACCCTGCCGGGGATGGATCGCCTCGTCCGCGTGCCCGGCTTCGATGTAGACGCCATCATCGCCGCGCTCCGCGCCACGCTCGGGACGGATCGGCTGCTGGCCGAGGGACGCGCCTTCCCCGACCTGCGCCGGGGCGACCTCGCGGCAGCGCGGGCGGCTATCCCGGACGATCTCATTCGGGCCCTTGCGATGGTGGGCGACGCGGAATGGGTGCGCGAGCGGATCGCGTCGGTCGCCGCGCTCGGGGTGACGCATGTCACCATCGCGACACCGGGGGATGCGGTCGATCCCCGCGCGTGGCGGGATGCGCTGGCGGTGCTCGGGCAGCCGCCATCCCAAAGCGGCCCGTAGCGGCTCGGCCGCAGGCGCCGGAGCCGGATGGGCGATCGGGGCTGCGGCCAGGGTCGATGGTTTCTGTCGCGACCGACATCCGGTTTGATCCGGAGTCATCATGTTGCCGTGCAGGCGCAGGCAGACAACGAAAAGCGGCTGGGCGCACTGTCGCGCCCAGCCGCACTCCTGGTTCACGTTTTGGTTCAGAACGACTCGCAGTCGGCGACCGGGAGCCAGTTCGCCCCGAGGTCGGACGTCTTTTCGCACTGTGCCGGCGATCCGGTGTTTCCGGTTACCCGCCCGTTCGCTCCGGTCACGGTCAACGTGCCAGCATTCAGCCAGGCGGCAATGCCGCTGCCATGAGGCGAGGTGTTGGACACGATCGTCGCGTCGTCCTGCATCGTCAAGGCGATGGTATTGCCGTTGTTGGGACGCAGGAAGATGCCCCCACCTTTCGAGGTTCCGTTATTGGCGGAGATCGTGGTGGATCCGGACATGGTAACGCTCCCGCTCGATGGGGAGTGGTTCTCGCCGCCGATGACCGCAATGGCCCCGCCTTCGGTGGCAGCACCATTGGAGATCGTGCTGTCGACAATGGTCAGGTCGACATTGTCGGTCAACTCGATCCCGGGACCGCCGGTCGTGCCGGTGATGGTGGAGCGCTCGATCAGCATGGAGCAGCGATCCGCGTTATCGGCGGACCCGATGTCCACGCGCGCATTCGTGAGCGTGGAGTCCCGCAGGACGGCGTCGAAGTACCCATAGCCACTGTAGGCAACGTTCGAGGTGAACCCGCTCATGGTGCAACCAGTGACCGTAACGGCGACACGGTTCGCTTCGTCGGCGCCAGATGCGTGGACCGCGCCGCCGCCGCCGAAGGTGAACGTGAGATTCTTGACGGTGAGTTTGCCGCCCGACTCCGCCTTGAAGGCAGCGTCGAACCCGGCCGGGGTGGCGACCGTAACGCCGCTCGCGCCACCACAGGCCTCGACCCGCAAGGTGGAGGTGACGGACGTGGACGCCATAGCGTACGTGCCCGGTGCGACCCGGATCCGGCCATCAGCCGGGGGCGTGGCGATGGCTGCCTCGATCGTCGAGAAATCGCAGCCGGAATCGCACACATCGCACGTCACTGCCACGCAAACGCCGGAAGCACAATTCTGCGACCAGCATTCGACGGATGAAGAGCAGGCTGCGGCGGTTGGCAGCAGGCAGAAGGTCCCGTCGACGCTGTCGCTGTCGTAGGCCCGACATTCGGCAGCAGCATCCTTGCAGACGCTTGTTCCCGCCACGCACGGCTGACCGGTGGGCACGCGCGTATCGGAATTGCATGCGCCGTTCAGGCAGATCATCTGCGCACAGCACACGGTCCTGTTCGTGCAGGGATAGTTCCTGGGGGCGCACCTGCAGCGGGAAATCTTGCCCTTGTTGCCGGGCCTGCAGTAGCCGGTGCAGCACTCCTTGTCCTTCTTGCAGCGGTTGTC
>CAIPGK010000392.1 GCA_903864575.1 uncultured Chloroflexota bacterium | reverse complement strand
GGGGCGTCCAGTTGCCACCTGGTGAGTTCATTGGTCTGCATCCGGGCGGTGTAGGAGGCCGCAAGGGCATTGCACCGGGCGGGGTCCGCGACGGGAGGGTGCGCAACTCCCCGCAGCACAACCGCCTTCAGGTTCTTGCTCCCCATGATCGCGCCGTGGCCATGACGAAAGGCGTTGTGGCAGCGATCCGTCACGATGCTGGCATACCGGACCAGGTGTTCACCGGCCGGACCGATGGCGGCAACGTGGATCCCCTCACCAAGCGTTGCTTCCAGTGCATCCGTCGCGGCCCCGACGGTCATCCCCCAGAGTGGCGTAGCGTCGAGAAACGCAACCTCGCCTCCCTCGATCGCGATCGTCACCGGGGATGTGGAGCGTCCGGTGACGATCACGGCATCGGCGCCGCTCCCCTTCAACGCCCAGCCCCACGGTCCCTCGCAGCGGCTCTCGCCAATCCCCCCGGTCATCGAACTACGGGAAACCAGCGAGAAGCGCGCCAACCCTGGATAGGGCTGCCCCGCGATCACGCCGCTCGCGAAAATCAGCGGCATGGCCGGGTCGTATGGGTCGAGACCTGCCGGGGTATCCCGCAGCAGGAGCGCCGTTCCGAGCAGGCCGCCGCCGCCAAGCCGTCGCCATGCCATTTCCGACGGCCGCTCGATGCGGCTCGATCTCGCCGTCAGGTCGATATGCAGGATCGTCCCGTTGTACCCGAATGGCATCGCCGCCTCCACGGTGGCCGCGCGAACCTTGCAGGTGCGTATCCTGCCAGAATCCGCCGACGTCGTTCCGACCTCGCCATGCGCCCGCATCCAGCTTCCACCACTACCTGCGAGCGATCCCGCCATGCTCCCCACGGACACCCCCGGATGCCCTACACTCCCGCGCCATGAAGACCCCAGCCTTTTCCAGCCTGCTTCTCGACGATCTTTCGAGCCTCCCGGTCCTCCCCTATGACGTGATCGTCATTGGCGCGGGCGTGGCAGGCCTCTCCTTCACCCTGCGTCTCCCGTCCAATCTGCGGGTCGCGGTGATGACGAAAGGGCTCCTCGGCGAGAGCAACACCTGCTATGCCCAGGGCGGCCTTTCCGCCGCCGTCGGCCTCGACGACAGCACTGATCTGCACTACGAAGACACCATCGCGGCAGGGGCCGGGCTCTGCGATCCCGGCGCCGTCCGCGTGCTCGTGGACGGCGCGCCCGAGTCAGTCGATTGGCTCATCGGCATCGGCGCGCAGTTCGACGCCGGCCCCGACGGCCAACTTCTCCTCGGCCGCGAAGCCGCCCACAGCCGACACCGCGTGCTCCACGCAGGCGGAGACGCGACCGGCGCGGAAATCGAACGTGCCCTCGTTGCGCGGGTAAAGGAAGACCCGCGAGTCGATGTCTACCCCCGTTCCTTCGCGCTCGACCTCATCATCGATCATGGCCGCTGCGTTGGCGTCGTCGCCCAACTCGCCCCCGG
The DNA here is from genome assembly GCA_903864575.1 of uncultured Chloroflexota bacterium. Lineage (GTDB taxonomy): Bacteria > Chloroflexota > Chloroflexia > Thermomicrobiales > UBA6265 > CADCWF01. The sequence continues at coordinate 4,407 of CAIPGK010000392.1, read as the reverse complement.
CGCAGCGCTCGTTCGCCTGACCGCGCCGGAAACAGTGCTGGCGGCCGGGGGCGCGGGCCAACTCTGGGCCACCACCTCCAATCCGCCCGGCGCGACTGCCGACGGTCTGGCGATGGCCCTCCGCGCCGGGGCGCCCGTGGCCGATGTCGAGCTCGTCCAGTTCCACCCGACCGTGCTCGCCCAGCCCGGATCGTCACCCTTCCTCGTCACCGAAGCGATTCGTGGCGAAGGCGCATACCTGCGCGGCGCGATGGGCGAACGCTTCATGCCCGACCTGCATCCTCTCGCCGAACTCGCTCCGCGCGATGTTGTCGCCCGCGGCATCCAGCGCCAGATGGGCATCGACGACATGGGCTCCGTCTCCCTCGACCTGCGCCACCTTGACCCGGACGCTGTCCGCCGCCGCTTCCCCACCATCAACGCCGAACTCGCCCGCCGAGGTCTCGATCTCGCAACCGATCTCATTCCCGTCGCCCCGGCGTCCCACTATTTCATCGGCGGCCTGATCGCCGGGACTGACGGCGCGACCGGCGTGCCCGGCCTCAATGCCCTCGGCGAAGCCTCCTGCACCGGCATCCACGGGGCGAACCGCCTCGCATCCAACTCCCTCCTGGAAGGCCTCGTCTTCGGATTCGCCGCGGCCGAGCGCATCGCGGCAACCGTTCAACCCGAAGCTCCGGAAGTCGACCGCGACACGCTCCCCGCGGGCCGCGCCATCGACGACCATGCGGCCGATGCCGTCGGCGAGGTGGCCGTGCTTCGCGCGAACCTCCAGAAGATCATGAGCCGGGATGTCGCCGTCGTCCGTGACGCGCCCGGACTTGAGCGGGCTGCGAGGGAAGTCGCCGCCATTACCGCAGACCTCGCGAACCTCGCAACGATGCCCTCCCGCGATCTCTGGGAAGCGCGAAACATGGCGGAGGCATCCACGGCGGTCATCGCCGCTGCGCTGCACCGGGAGGAAAGCCGCGGGGCACACTATCGGCACGACTTCCCTGAAACCGCTCAAGCCCTCGACTTGCACCACTCGCTGCGGTCCGGCCAGGATTGGCGCTACGGTCCGCTCGAGGATGGCCTGAACCCCGGGAATTGACCACGACCCGAGCATGCTGATTCAGGTTGGCGCGGACCGCGGGGAGCGCACCGGGCCGCCTCCCCGTCGCTCGTGTCTTGCCTGACGACGTCGCGCCCGGAGCCTGTGTTCGCGCCTACGTCCGCGGCCGCAGCCACGACTCCCGGACCCAGACTTCGATTTGCGCGCCGCCTCGGGTGATCGTCACCGGAAGCCAATGCTCGCCCCCGGCAACCTCCGGGGCGCCGGCAATCGTCACGATCTCTCCGGATACCAGATCGGCAGCCGGAGCAGCGCCAGTGCCGGGACCGGAGCGCGCAATGAAGCCTCCGGCGGCCACCACTGCCAGCGCTCCCGGCGCGAATCGTCCGAAGGCCGCACGCTCGGACTGGTGTCGGGAAAAGGGTGGCACCGCGCCGTCCCGCTCCAGCAGCACGCCCGCGAACAGGAGATCGAGCACCAGCAGGGCGGCCGCAGCCCGCCACAGCCACGGCACGATTCCATCGAATGGCCGACGCTCGCGCTTCCGCCGTTCCACCCGCTGCTCCCCGGTCTCCGCCCCGGGCGCCGCGGCCACGATTCGCGGATCGGACACGGGCGCTACCCACTGCCCACCGGCTCGCGGCCCGGGAACGGCTGCCGGCACGGATGGCGCGGGTACATCCATTGGCGTTCCCGTGAGATGTCCCTCGATCCCGGCCCGGTAGCGCCGCGCGAACATCCGGATGTCGGGATCGCGCGCGCCGGGATCGGGTGCGAGGGCATGCGCCAACACCTCGTCAACCCAGGCAGGCACATCCGGGTGAATCGACGCCGCCAGCGGCACGCCGTCGACGATGGAAACCTCGCCCTCGATGGCGCCACTGGCAGCGTCCCCAGGCGTCTTCCCGGTCAACGCCAGGAAGGTCATGGCGCCGAGCGCAAAGAGATCGCTCTCCGGCCCGGCGCCCTCGCCAGCCGCCACTTCGGGCGCGCGAAACGGGACCGCATGGGGGGATAACTCGGCGGCCTCCAGGGCCTCGCCAATCGGGCAGGCGAACCCGAGATCGACCAGTTTGACGTGTAAACCATCCTCGGCATACACCACCTTGCGAGGCGAAAGCGCGAGATGGCTTGCCCCTTGCCGGTGCAACTCGGCAAGCGCATCGGCGACCTGCTCCAGCACCGGCGCGAGGTCCTCGACGGCAATCACGCCGTCACGGTCGATCCGGTCCGCAAGCGACCCGCCCGGCAGATGCTCCTGCACCACCCAGAACCCGTCAGGCTCCTCGGCAAAGGCCTCGACGCGGACGAAGTGCGGATGCTTGATGAACGCCTGCATCCGAGCCTCTCGCCGGAACCGGGCGATCTCGTCGGGATCTTCCCGCCAAGGTTCGCGAAGCGTTCGGGCGACGACCTTCTCCCGCGACCGCAGGTCATGCCCCGCCACGACATGGTGCTTGCCCGTGGTAGACAGCTCCTCGTCGCGATGTACCTGATACCGGCCTCCGATGACCGGCCGCTGCTCGACGCCGTCCGATCCGTCCTGGATCCGGCCGTTCGGCGGATCCTGCCCGGGCCGCGGCCCGAGTTCGGGTTCGGGTTCGGGTTCACTCTCGGCGGATGCATCGGACTCGCCAGCGCTTCGGTCATGTCGGTCGTCGTCGGTCATCTCAGGATCCAGCACGAAGCTGCGGCGCGACGCCGGATGCGGGACCCCGGCATCCCGGAATCTACCACCGCACCGCGCTCCTCGCGAAGCCTCCGCACAGCGAACGATGGCTCGCCGGGAATCCGTCTCGCGCCACTCCGTGAGCAATCCCGGCCCCGGATCTCCGGCTGGAGCATCCGGGGCCGGTCGGGGGTTACCTGCCTGCGGGATCAGGCCGCGAGTCCCGTATGCAAATCCTGTTCAGTGCCGATGTAAAACGTCCAACGCGCCACGAAGTTCGCCTCGATCACCGGCAGTGGCGGCTCGCCCGGATAGGCGCGACTCGGCTGCCGGAGCGCTTCCGCGTCATCCGGGTTGGTCAGCACCAGCGTCGGCGGTTTCCCGAACTTCTCCTCGTATCGCTCCATCCCCTCCTCGAGTTTCTCGCGCGCGGACTTCTTGCGATCGGGGTCGAACCATCCCAGAAACATCTCGTCCTCCTCTTCGAACGTGGCGGAATAGTAGGAGAACATGCGTTCTTTTTCAAGCAGTGCACCCGCGTACGTATGAGCTCTCCGAAATCGTGTGGCCCCGGGATCATGTTCGCGCGGACCAATCTGCCTGTTGCTGCGATGCCCCGGCGATTACCCTTCCCGTGCTACCAACCCTTCGCTCGCGGTGGCAGGAAGCGGGATCGCATGTCGGGGACAACGCAGAACCCTGAACCGGCTTCTCCCGCCGCGGGACATCGTCCGGTCCTGCTCGAGGAAACGATCCGGCTGCTTGCGCCTCATCCGGGTGGCCGCTACCTCGATGCAACCTTTGGCGGCGGCGGCCACACCCGAGTCATCCTTGCCGATTCGGCCCCGGATGGCCGGTTGCTCGCGCTCGACGCCGATCCGGAAGCCGTTGCCCGCGCCCGATGTCTGCAGGCGGAACCGGAGATCGGGTCCCGTCTGGTTGCCGTTCAGGCCAATTTCGCCGCCCTCGCGGAGGTCGCCCACGCCGAGGGGTTCTCCCCGCTCGATGGCGTCCTGCTCGATCTCGGACTCAGCTCATTCCAGCTCGACACCCCGGAACGCGGCTTCTCCTTCCGCTTCGACGCCCCCCTCGACATGCGGTTCGATCCTACTCGCGGCGCGTCGGCCGCCGATCTGGTCAACACCCTCGACCCCGAATCGCTGGCGAGCCTGATATGGCGTCACGGCGAGGAACCGAAATCCCGCGCCATCGCCCGGGCCATCGAACGGGAACGCGGAAGGGATCCCATCCTCACCACCGCACGCCTCGCAGAAATCGTCGCCGTGGCCTGTGGCGGCAGGCGCGGCCGCGACACACACCCCGCCACCCGTACCTTTCAGGCGCTCCGGATCGCAGTGAACGACGAACTCGCCGTGCTCGAGCAGGCGCTTGCGGGAGCGGTCACGGTGCTTGCGCCGGGCGGCAGGCTCGCGGTCATTGCGTTCCATTCGCTGGAGGACAGGATCGTCAAGCAGTTCATCGCCCGCGAGTGCGCACAGTGCCTCTGCCCGCCTGGTGCGCCGATCTGCACCTGCGGCCACCGGCCCCGGTTGGCGAAGATTACCCGGAAGCCGGTCATGCCCTCCGCGTCCGAGCAGTCCGAAAATCCGCGCAGCAGAAGCGCCGTGCTCCGGGTGGCGGAGCGCCTTCCCGATTCGATGTCGACCGTCCCAACGGCATGGAG
>CAIPGK010000391.1 GCA_903864575.1 uncultured Chloroflexota bacterium | reverse complement strand
GGCCGTCGTCGAAGGTGGTGTCCACCCCGCCATGGTCCCCGATCGTCCCGGCCCGGGCATTGACCGCCGCTACCTGGGCATAGGCGCCCTCCGTCCCGCAAAAGCGCAGCCTGACGGCCAGCGACGTCGAGGGAAAAATGGCGGGACCGTTGACACCCGTGGCCGCGAGTTCGGAGCCAACGCCAAAGGGCGGCGACAGCAACAGGCCGGATGCTTCGGTGACATAGAATTCGCTGTTGACGTCATACAGGCCGGCCCGGACCGACGCCTTGCCATCCGCCAGATCCTGCTCGAGCCAGGCCTCGTAAAGCCTTACCCCCTGGGCAGCGACCTCGATGTTGTCGAAGCCCTGGATCGTACCGGCCACCGCGTTCGGCTCGCCGCCACCATTGGCGAGGAGGCTGAAATGGACCCGGGCACCGCGCCAGCCAAGGCTACGCTCCAGGTCCCCGTCGAGGGAAACGTCAAGATTGTCCAGGAAGCGACCGGCCGGTGTGTCGATACCATCGACCACGCCGATGACGTCAGCCGTATAGGCCGCCTCCCAGCTCCAGGCCGGGTCCTCCACTTGCGCGGACGAAGCGGGGTCACGAGCATCCGGGAAATAAGACAATGAATTCAATGCAATTGCGACAACCGTCCCGGAAACTGACATCCACCCGCCCCGACTGATTGAATGAGGAACACTCTCGCAGTCTTAATTCAATATATGATGGTAACGTATGTCTAAAATATAGTAACGCGTCGCAACTATCTATGTGTTTCCCGAAACTTACGACACCAACGTTGTTTGCAGACAATACATTTTTAACCCTGCCTCCATAATCTTCGGTGGAATCGGAGAAATTCAATGCTTTCCACAATCCGCTCGAAGATGAAGTTCATTGGCGTAGTATTGATGGCATTGTGTACAATCGGCACGGGCGCAGGACTTGTCATCGCTGGATCGCTCAGCCTTTCTCTCTCCGCCTCAGGCCGGATCAACAGTGTGATGCGCAATCACATGGAGGCCGACATGATGCATGACGCGCTTCGCAGCGACGTGGTGTCTATCCTCCTGGCAGCCGCCGAGGGCCGGGCCGATGTCATGGCCGAGTCCCGCAAGGACCTCAGCGAACACTCGGCACATTTCCACGAAGTCGTCAGCACCAATGAACAGCTGGTGACGGATCCCGCCCTCGTCGCTGTCCTGCGCGACCTCAGCGCGCCTCTCGAACAGTATATCTCGTCCGCGCAGCGGATTGCCTCGCTGTCCTCGACCGATCCTGTAGCGGCGCGGGCGGCACTGCCGGGATTCAAGGCCCGCTTCGTGGAGCTTGAGGGCCGGATGGCCGCCGCGTCCGATGAGATCGAGGCGACCCTCGCGACGACCACGGCGCGGGGCGACCTCCTCGCCAAGGTGGGTATCGCCGCCATGATCCTCATCATCCTGATCAGCATCGGCGTGAGCCTGGCCCTGATCCGGATGTCGATGCGGAACGTCGTGGCACCCATCGGCGTCCTCGACAGCGAGATGGCGGCCCTGGCGGCGGGCCGTACGGATGTCGAGATGTCCAGTTCAGCCCGGAAGGACGAAATCGGCGCGGTCGGCCGGTCGGTTCTGGCCTTGCAGGCGCTGATCATCAGGCGCGGCCAGGCCGAGGCCGCAGCTCAGGAAGCGCAACGCGCAGAGGCCGAAAAGGCCGAGCGCGCCATCGCCGAATCACAGGCCATGGTGGTGACGGCGATGACGGAAGGTATGGAGCATCTGGCGCTCGGCGACCTCACCTTCCGGATCACGGCCGATTTCCCCGGGGTCTATCTCAAGCTCAAGAACGATTTCAACGACGCCGCGGCGCGCCTTGAGGAAGCTCTCAACTCGGTCGACGGGAACGCTGAGGTGATTCGCAGCGGCACCCACGAACTGGCGGAAGCTACGGACGACCTGTCGCGACGCACCGAGCAGCAGGCCGCAAGCCTGGAAGAGGCTGCCGCCGCGCTGACGGAAGTCACCGCCACGGTGAACCGGTCCGCCTCAGACGCCAGAAACGCTTCTGAAG
>CAIPGK010000390.1 GCA_903864575.1 uncultured Chloroflexota bacterium | reverse complement strand
TCTGCATGGCGATGGCGTAGATGCCGCGTGCGTGGACGGCATCCAGCAGGGCGGGGGCGTCGAGATAGCGATCATCGACCTCGCCGGCGTCGGTGAAGAGGGGGACCCTGGTGGGAACGTAGAGGCCGTCCTCCTTTACGTCGATGACGAGGGCGTTCAGTTCGGAGGCGTCGATGAGGTCGAGGAGGCCCTGCCGGTTCTCCTCGGTGGTGGCGAGCGGATTCAGGTAGATGGCGCGGACGGAGGCGGGCATCGGCAGCGGATCGGCGCGGATGATGCGCGGCGACATGGCCAGCGATGCGCCCGCGCCAATCGCTCCCAGGACGAAGCCGCGCCGGGAGGGGCGGGGGGTCACGCGGTCACCTCGGTCCAACCGTGGCTGAATTGGCGGATCTTCCCGATGTCGAGGGCGACGCCGAGACCGGGGCGGTCGGTGAGGGTGATCTTCGGGGGGGCGTAGCAGTCGCGCAGATCGCCGATGTCCTCGGCGAGCATCAGGGGGCCGCCCATCTCGACGGTTTCCACGTTGGCGAGGGCGAGAGCGGTGTGGAGGCCTGCGGCGGAGGCGATGCTGCTTTCGACCATCGTGCCGATCTGGGCGGTGATCCCGGCGGCCTCGGCGATGGCGTTGGTGCGGATCGCGTTCGCGATGCCGCCGGTTTTCATGAGCTTGATGTTGACCAGATCCGCGGCGCGGAGGGCCACGGCCCGTTGCATCTCCCGAGGGCCGTGCACGCCCTCGTCGATCATGATCGGCGCGCCGGTGAGGCGGCGGACGTCGGCCAGGCCCTCGATGTCCCACGCGGCGACGGGTTGCTCGATGTAGCGCGGGTTGGCGGGGAGCATGCCGCGAATGGCGGGGATGGCGACTCCGGCGGTGCGCCAGCCCTGGTTGACGTCGATCTTGAGACTGATCTCCGGGCCGATGGCCTCCCGCACGGCGAGGACGCGCTTCACGTCCATGAGCGGATTGGCCGGGTCGCCGACCTTGAGCTTGACGGTGTGGAAGCCGGCGGCGACGTGGCGCTCCGCCGCCGCCGCCATCTCCTCGGGCGCGGCGATGCTGACGACGCGGGAAATCTCGAGATGCGGCTTCGAGCGCCCGCCGAGGAGCACCCAGAGGGGAACGCCGAGGGCGGTCGCGATCAGGTCGTGCAGGGCGATGTCGAAGGCGGCCTTGGCGGATGGCGCGTTGTCGACCGCGGCGTCAAGTTTGCGCATGGCGGCGTCCCGGTCGCGGGCGTCGCAGCCGATGAGCGCGGGGGCGAGGTCATTGAGGATCATGGCGGCCGCGGAGGACCAGGTCTCGCCAGTGACGTTCTGGTCCGGGGTGGCCTCGCCCCAGCCCTCCGCGCCGTCGACCGTGCGGATGCGGATGAGAATGCTCGGGGTGTCGTAGGCAGTGGCGTAGGCGATGACGAAGGGTTCGCGCAGGGGGAGGCGGACGGGGATCACGTCGATTGCGCCGATGATCAACGGGGGCAGGCTCGGGCTCATGAGCGGTGTGGCTCCTTCGTGCCGCGGCGTTCGAGCAGATAGGCGCTGGTGTCCGGTTGACGGCCGGCGTCCGGGATGAATCCGGTAATCACCCAGCCGGATGAGAACGCCGTTTCGAGGGATTCTCGCATCGACATTCTCCACGCGATGGCCGCGTTCATGTCCGAGGCGATCATGGCGTCGACATCCGACGGGAGATCGAGCAGGGCGCGTGGGGCATCGAGGGCGGGGGTCCAGACCGGGAGTTCGGCGGCGAGCGCGGGATCGGTCATGCCCGCGCCCGAGAGCAGCCGGTCGCGGACCCGCATGGTTCCTGTGTCCCAGTGCATGTGGAGGCGGTCGGTTGGCATGCCGCCGTAGAGGCCCGCGCCGAACTCGGAGCCGTAGCGGTTGCGCTCGTACTCGCGGCAGGTTGCGCCGAGCTTCTCGAAGTTGAGGCGGGCGTTGGGCGCGCGGAGGGGATCGACGGTCCAGACGATCTCGCCGATGCCCCGCGCGAGGGCGACGGCGGCCTGCAGGCGCTTGAGGTCCGCGCCGAGGCCGAGGTTGCGATAGGGACGCTCCACCGCGAGGAAGTCCGAGACGATGCGGCCGCGGCCGTCGTGGAACCCTCCCCAGCCGATGAGGGTGGCGACCATGCGCTCGCCCTCGCCGGTCTCGACGAACGCGCCGAAGACGTCGCCTCCCGTCTCGGGGACGACGACGAGTTCGCTGGCCGGAATGAGGTCCGCCTCGGTGACGCCGAAGACGTCGTACTGGAGCCGCTCGCAGGGGAGCATGGACTCGAGGGTGGTGAGGACGGCGAAGCGGACGGGTGCGCCGCGGCAGAGGCGGGTCCACTCCGCGACTCCCGCGCGGGTGAAGCCGAGGTCGGAGGGGGTGTAGAGCGGGAACGCGTCAGTCGTGGGCATGCGGCTCTCCGAGGACGGGGGTGACGGCGATCGCGCCGACCGGGATGGCGATCTCGATGGGTTCCCCCCAGTTGTCGTAGGTGGCGGTGCTGACGACTTCCGAGCCGACGCGGGTCTCCAGCAGGCAGGGGAGGTCCTTGCCATCGACGGCGACGGTGACGTCGAGACGCGCGCCGACGTCGGTGGTGTCCGCGACGCCCCAGGCGCGACAGGTCCGGCCGCCGTCGGCATCGCGGGGCCCGAGGTCGCGCATGCCCTGCGGGCGCAGATTGTCGCCGACACCTGCCAGCGGCGAGCGGGGCGGCGCGACGAAGCCGGCGAGGATGTGGCCGAGGGCGGTATCCGGGGTGATGAGCGCAGCGGGCATGACAATCCATGCGCCGGAGGGCGTGCCGGGCGCGGCCTCGGCGGTGAGTGGGCCGCGGAGGTAGAGGACCGGGCCGTCGACGATCGCCTCGTGATCGTCGGCGCCGGAGCCGGTCATGGTCTGGCGGCGGCGGTCAGGGGATGCGAACTCCTGCTCGATCGTGAGCGGTCCGGTGAGCGCGGCGAGTGGCGTTCCGCCATCCGGACCCGGCGCGTTGGCGACGGTGGATCCGGTGAAATGGCCGCGGTAGGAGGTGACTCCCGACCATGCCGCCTCCATCCGGTCGACCAGCGAGCCGAGCGAGGGGGCGGGCGGTTTGCTCGCCACGCTGCCGCCGCCGCCAGCCGAGGCCGCCGGGGTCGCCGCCTGCGGCGTGTCTCCGGGCTGCTGCCCGCAGGCGGACAGGAGGACCGCCATTGCCAACGCCGACGCCAACGCGGCGGCGGAGAGCGGCGTGGCCGAGCGGCGGCTCCGGATGGCTGCGTTGCGCCGGTCGGGCAGGGAGGTGGGCATGGAGGACATCTCCGGACGACGGGAAGGGCAGGATTCGGGTTCCGGCGTGAACGTACACCACTCGCGACCTGTCGCGCCACCGCCCGCGCGGGAACCTTTCCCGGCCGGGCCTGTGGGACCACCGGGCGCGTCTCGCGGTGGGGTCGCACCGCGCCCCGGTTGGCCCGGATCGTTCAGGCATCTCCCATTCGCCGCACGGGCCGCGCGCCGCTCCGGCCACGGCCGGTGCAAGACATGGCGCGGTTGCATTCGACGGCAGGTCAGGCGCCGGGATGCTGTGACATTCCGCATTGCCGGGTTTGCCGTGCTCGCGGCGGGATCGGCCAGGCAAGGGTCTCGGGATGGGAATGGACGGCCGGCGACCGGGCGCGAGAACTGTCCCGGCGACGACGACCCTGACGGCAGCGACTCGTTCGCACGGCAGGATCATGAGCAGGGTCATGCGCGTGCGTGGGATGGCATCGTGGGCGCGACCGCGGGGCGATCAGTCCTCGATCAGCGCGGAGAGCGCGTCCCGGAGCGCGGCCATGAGCCGGCGGGAGGCGTGGCGCTCGAGACGGGGCATCCGGCCGAGGGAGAGCGCGAGCGCTTCGGCCTCCTGCTCGAACCGGACGGCATTCCAGGCCGGGACGGATTCGCGGTCGAGCGCCTGGCGCAGGGAGCCGATGCTGTGCGGGTCGCCCGCCGCGGCGGACTCGACGAGGGCGAGCAGGGCGGGGATGTCACGGCGGGGGGCGGCCGACGGGGTGGCCGACGGGGTGGAGGCTGGGGCGGCAGGCGCGGGCTGGGCGTCGCGGCCACCGCGGGCGTCCCGCGTGGCGCGCGCCTCGTGGATGGCGTCGCGGGACTCGACGAGGGATGCGGCGCGCCGGTCCTTCAGGACGCGTGCGAGACGCATCGCCTCCTCCGCGGGGACGTCGCCGGCGACGATGGCCTCCCGCAGCGCTTCCTGTTGCGGCTCGGACAGGCCCTGCAGGGCGCGTGACTGCTTCTCGTTCATCCGCCCGGCGCGAAGATCGTCCTGCGCGGCGGCGGGGAGTTTGCCGGTGCCGAGCAACTGGAAAAGCCTGCTCCGGCGGATGCCGACGGTCTCGGCGACGGTCTCCCACGGGGCGTTGCCGAGCTCCTGCCGGAGGGCGCGGAGGGCGGCGGCCCGGTCGACCGGGTTGAGGTCGTCGCGGACGATGTTCTCCATCAACTGCTGGATGAGGCGGCGTTCCTTCGGGACCTCGCGGACGATGGCGGCAATGGTGGGCAGGCCGAGCGCGAGATGGGCGCGCCAGCGGCGCTCGCCGTGGAGGATCACGTAGCGGTCGCGCTCCGCGTCGTAGCGAACGGCGATCGGCTGGAGGAGGCCCTCGCGGCGGATCGATTCGGCGAGCTCGCCGAGCTTCTCGGGGTCGAAATCGCGGCGGGGCTGGGCGGGGTCCGCGACGATGCGGTCGAGCCGGATCTCCTTGGCGTTGCCGAGATCGGAGACGCCGACCGCCTGGGGGCGGCCGTCGGAGAAGAGGGCGTCGACGGTGAACCGGCGGCGGGACGTGCTCTCGGGACGGTCACTCATCGGGCTGCGCTCCGGCCTGCTCGATCCATGCGCCGACCTCGCGGTAGGCGGCGGCGACGGGGGAGCGGGGCATGTACTGGAGCACGCTGATCCGCTCGGCGGTGGATTCGGCGCCCTTGACCGAGAGGGGGATGGCGGGCAGCAGCGGGAGGTCCGGGAACTCCTCGGCGAGGGTATCGAGCATGTCGGTGGCGAGGCGGGAGGAGTGGTGGACCTTGGTGGGCAGGAAGCCGTCGACGCGGAGGCCGGGGTTGAGGCGGCGGATGCGGCCGAGGGTGTCGAACAGGCGGCGCAGGACCATCAGCGAGAGGGGGTGCGGCTCGATCGGGATGATGAGTTCGTTCGAGGCCACGAGAATGTTGATCGAGAGGATGTTGAGGGCGGGCGGGGAGTCGATCAGCACGATGTCGTAGGCGGAGAGGTCGGCATCGGCGAGGCGGTGGGCGAGCTGGCGCTCGCGCTCGAGCACGTTGAGCAGTTCGAGTTCGGCGGCGGCGAGATCGGGATGGGAGGGGATGAGAGCGACGCCGGGGATGGTGGTGGAGACGACCACCGTGGCGGGATCGAGGGATTCCTCCAGCAGGAGGTCGTAGACGGAGCGCTCGATGCCGGCGATGTCGACGCCGATCGCCATGCTGAGGCTGGCCTGGGGGTCGAGGTCGATGGCGAGAACGCGGCGGCCACGCTCGCCGAGCGCGGCGGCGACGTTGAGGGTGGAGGTGGTCTTGGCGGTTCCGCCCTTCTGGTTGAAAAAGGCGATGACGCGGGGCATCAGGGGGTGTCCAATGCGGGGTGGCGGCGGTGGATGAGCCGAATTTCAGGCTAGCACAGGGCGGCGGGATGAACAACCGGGGAGGGGGGCCGGGGGGCGGGAGCAGGCAAGGCAGAACCCCTCTCCAGCCGTGGCGGAAGAGGGGTTTGGATGCGGGCCGCCCTCGATGGATCGCGTGGTCCGCGCTGCGGCAGCGAAGCGCGGACCGAGGGGGCGGACCGATACGAACCCTCGCTGGCGGGGCGCCGCGCAACCGGCCGTCGGAACGGCAGGAACTGGAGCGCGGCGACGCCTCGAGCGCCGGACATCAGTTCCGGACGAGCGAGACCTTGGCGAGTTCGCGGGCGATGCCGACCAGCGCCTCCCGCGCCTGGGCGGGCATGCGGTCGGCCAGTTCGTCCAGTTCGGTCGGGGTGGGGGCTGCGCCGGCGCGCACTTCGTCCTCGCGGAGTTCGCCGGCGGCGATCAGGAGGTCGATGTGGCGGACGCGGAGGATGTCGGCAAGCTTGCGGCGGATGATGGCATTGGGCAGACCGATCTTGCCGGACTCGATCTGGGAAAGGTGGGATCGTCCGATCCCGGCGGAATCGGCGACATTCTCCTGGGTGAGGCCGAGCGAGATCCGGCGCTTGCGAATATATGCGCCAAGCCCGCCTTCCATGCCCGGGCTGTAGTCGATGATGTCCCTTCGCGACATTCGCGCCATGATGGTCTGTTCTCCTCCCGTCGATCCTGACCCGCGGAAAACACAGTCGCCACGAACGGCGCGGACGTTCCGCCGGCAAAGTGCATTAGCAGACTGAAATGATGATACCGCAATCTGTTGGAGCGTGTGAAGCGTGATGTGCCAGAGTGGTGTGTGAATGCCCTGCCCGGACCGGCGCGCATGCCGGGCGGCAACGTCGAGCGAGCGTCTTCCGTCAAACAGTTGGTTGCGATGGAAATTGTTGTACACGCCTCGGCTTCGCCCGTCAATACCGAGCCGGAGATTTCACCTGTTTTTCATCTTCATCGCGGCGGTGATGATTTGCCGGGGGAATGGCGACGAACGACGCGCCGTCCGCCGCCATTCCCGGTGGTCGATCGCCACGGTGGCCGGGACCGGCGACCCGTCAGTCCGCGGCGCGGCGCGCGCCATTCCCGACGGTGAGGGTGCGATCCACGGCCGCGGCGACGCGGGCGATGCGCGGGGTCAGTGCCGAAAACTGGTCGAAGGTGAGGGATTGGGCGCCGTCGCTCAGCGCATGGTCGGGGCTGGGGTGGACCTCGATCATCAGGCCGTCCGCGCCGGCGGCGACCCCCGCGAGGGCGAGCGCGGGAACGAGCGCGCGTTTGCCCGCGGCGTGGCTGGGGTCGATGAAGACGGGCAGGTGGCTCATGCCATTGATGACCGGGACGCTGCTGACGTCCAGCGTGTTCCGGGTGAGCGGTTCGTAGGTGCGGATGCCGCGCTCGCAGAGGATGACGTGGGGGTTGCCTTGCGCCATGACGTACTCGGCGGCGAGGAGCCATTCCTCCAGCATCATCGAGAGGCCGCGCTTGAGCATGACCGGCTTGCCGGCCTTGCCGACCTCCTCGAGCAGCAGGTAGTTCTGCGCGTTCCGGGCGCCGATCTGGAAGATGTCGGTGAACTCGCCGACGTCGTCGATGTCTGCCGGGGTCATGACCTCGGTGACGATCGGCATGCCGGTCTCCTCGCGGGCGATGGCGAGAATCTCCAGACCGCGCCGGCCGAGCCCGCGGAACTCATAGGGTGACGTGCGGGGCTTGTACGCGCCGCCGCGGAGGATGTGGGCGCCCGCCGCCTTGACGGCCTTCGCGGTGGAGACGGTCTGCTCCTCGCTCTCGACCGAGCAGGGACCGGCCATGATGGCGATCTCCGGGCCGCCGATGACGACGCCGCGGACGGTGAACTGCGTCTTCTCCGGATGGAAGTCCCAGCCGGTCAGCTTGTACTTCTTGGAGACGCGGACGACCTGGAGGACGCCCGGCTGGACGGAGAACTCGTCCTCGAGGGTGGGCGGGATGGGCGTGCCGACGACGCCGACAATCGTCTGCGCCTCCCCGAAGATGGGGTGCGCTCCCAGGCCGAGGGCCTTGATGCGGTCGATGATGGCGTCGGTCTTTTCGGGCGCGACGCCCGGTTCCATGATGACGATCATTGGTGACTTCCTCGGCTGTACCCGTCGTTCTCCGCGTTCGGGTCTGCGTTCAGGCTGCTCGGGCGGCATGAGCCGTGACTGGTGTAGTCTAGCCCGGATCATGCATGAAGAGCGCCTGCGCGGCGACGACAGCAGCCGCCGCGCCGCCTGACTGCGGGACCATGGCCGGGAACCCGCAGGGACGGTATGGCGTCTATGATGGTAATGG
>CAIPGK010000389.1 GCA_903864575.1 uncultured Chloroflexota bacterium | reverse complement strand
CCATCACCCGCAGGCGGCTGATCGCCGCCATCACCCGCAGGCGGCTGATCGCCGCCATCACCCGCAGGCGGCTGATCGCCGCCATCATCCGCAGGCGGCTGATCGCCGCCATTATCCGCGGGCGCTGGATCGCCGCCATTATCCGCGGGCGGCTGATCGCCGCCGTCGTCAGCAGGCGGCTGATCGCCACCATCATCCGCGGGCGGTTGGCCCTCTCCATCCCGTTCATCGGGAGCACCGTAAATGCTCGGCTCATCCCCGTCGGCGCTCGATGGACCGCCGCCCGGTGTTTCCGGGTCGATCGCCGCCCCACGCTCGGGCTCGGATGCCGGGTCTTCGGCGGCAGGTTCTGCGCCGGGGATGTCCTCCGGTTCGCCCGTCAGTTCCGCGACGGTTACGTTCGGGCAGCCGTCCTTCGGCGCGGGAATGATGTCCTTGCCGTGCTTGCTGTGACCCTCGTACGCCCCGTCGTCCGCAACCGTGATCCGGGTGTAGGGATTCTTTTCAGAACTGGTCGCGTGGCAAATGGTGATCTTTTCGTCTTCCTTGCTCTTGTCGCCGGGGCAGCCGTCCTTCGGCGCAGGGATGATGTCGCCCTCATGATCGCCGTGACCGCCGTGGGTAGCGTCATCGTCGACCGTGATCTCGACGTAGGGATTCTTCTTCGATCCGGTCGCGTGGCAGATCGTGACCTCGGTGTGCCCGCCGCCGTTGCCGCCACCGTTCCCGCCGCCGTTGCCGCCGCCATTTCCCTGATCGGGCTTGGCCTGCGCTCCTGCCATCCTTGCGGTTGGCTGAGGAACAGTGCTGCTCTCCTGTCCGTTCCGGTTGGAACGGTTGTCACGGCCCGCGCCGCCATCGGACGACGGCCTTGTCACCGCCGAGCCCGGTTTCAGGTAGCCAACCGCAGGCGCAGCCGCGGGAGCCGCCACCGGCGCGGGCGCGATCCCGGCCGCCGGAGCCCAGACGTCTGCCGCGGGCGAGTCCGGCAGCGAGACGCCAGGCGCCTGCCACGCAGGGTCGGTTTGCGACCAACCCGCGAGCGAACCGGAAGCGCCGGGCGCCACCGGAAGCGCAGGCGCTGCCGCAGCAACCACGGCCTGACCGTTCGCGACGTCTGCTCGCATTGCATCAGGATCGATTTCCTGCGCCGCAATCGGCAACGCAGGTACGGCAAGCAAGAGCGCAAGACCCGCCGAGGCGGCGGCTCGCGCTGTGCGTATCAGCCGTGAGTACTCCATGAACCCCTCTACTCGTTCACGTGCTCCGCCACGTGCTCCGCTCGCCGGAACTCGCGCGACCGACCGAACCGCGCCAGAGAACCCTTGGGAACTCTAGACGTTTCGCCCCCAGCATGCTAGCACCACACCGCAGTGTGGCCATTTGCATCTACGAACGCGCGCATCGACCGGTTCCCCTGCCGCAGGATGCGACGGGTCACCCGTCGGCCGCCGCGCCATCCATCGCACATCCTTGGGGCCAGTGCGGCGTCGCGGCCCAGCCATGCGAATCCCGCGGACGCCCTGTGGAAACGTAGGCAAGGTGATGCCAGACCAGTTGACGCAGGCCGTGTTGCACGCTATCGTCCGGCCATCGTGAGCAGGGGCGCAACCCTGTCCGGGCAATGATGTCCGGCGGATGCGAACCTTGTGTGGCCCGCCGGGCCGACGCTCACGGCGCGGGAAACGGTTCCCGCGTGGCATCGATCCTCGGATCGATACAAGGAGGACGCTCGATGTCGAGCAACGGAAAACTCACCGGAATCGAGCGCATGATGCGCAAGGCGACCGGCGCGAGCATGAGCCGGCGCGGGATGATCAAGACCGCGGCCGCCACCGCGGGCGCGTTTACCGTCCTGCAGGGCTCCCGCTACGGGCTTTCGCAGGACATCGTCGGCGCCGCCAGCCAGATCGATCTCAACGGCGTCACGCTCAAGGTCTTCACCCAGACCGGCCCGTTCATCTCCGGCCCGATCAAGGCCCACGCGGCCGAGTTCCAGGAAGTGACCGGCGGCGTGGTCGAGGCCGTCGAGGCCCCGAACGCCGACCTCTTCGCCCGCGCCCAGCAGGTGGCCACCACCGGCAGCGGCGACTTCGACATCCTGCTCCTCGCCAACACCTGGATGCCGGACTTCGTCAACCTCGGCTACGTCGTGCCCCTGCAGCCGTGGATCGACAAGGACGTCGCCGCCAACGACGAACTGCTGGCGTGGGACGATATCCCCGACGGCATCAAGCGCAAGAACTCCTGGTCCAACCAGACCCAGACCTTCGTGGTGGACAACGACAACCACACGATGTTCTACCGCAAGGATGTCCTCTCCGATCCCAAGTGGCAGGAAGCCTACAAGACGGCCACCGGCAAGGATCTGCCGAACCCGCCGCAGACCCTCACCGAGCTCTCCGAGGTCGCCAAGTTCTTCAGCCCCAACGGCGGCGGCGCCGGCTGGAGCGACGCCGGCGAGGGCTACGGCTACATCACCTGCGTGCTCCGCGGCCAGCAGTCCTACTGGTACTCCTACTCGTGGACCGCGCCGTACTCGGTGGTTCCCACCGAAAACGCCCCGGACAAGATCCCCGGCATCTACCTCTACGACCCGGACATGAACCCGATCATCAACACCGAGGGCTACGTCCGCGGCCTCACCGAGTTCGTCGACATCATCCAGACCGCGATGAAGCCGGGCCTCGACTCCGACCGCGCCACGGTCATCGAGGACATGATCAACGGCACCACCGTCGCCGCCCTCGACTGGGGCGACACCGGGCCGGCCTCGGTCTCCGAGCGCTCCGTGGTCAAGGGCAAGCTCGGCTTCGCCCTCTCCCCGGGCGTCACCGAGTACTACGACTGGCAGACCAGCACCTGGGTCACCATGCCCGAGGGCCAGATCCACCAGACCCCGGCCCACGCCTACAACGGCTGGTCCTACTACATCACCAACCAGACCAAGAACGCGGACGCCGCCTGGACCTGGATCAAGTGGCACGCCTCCCCGGGCATCTCCGCCGTCGACGTCGCCTCGCCGGATTCCGGCTACCAGCCGTGGCGCAAGAGCCACAGCACCAATCTCGAGCCGTGGGTTTCCTCCGGCTGGGACGAGGCTGACGCCAAGGCCTACATCGACAACATCCTCGCCGCCACCGATCACCCGAATGCGGTCTTCGATCCCCGCATCCCGGGCGCGGCCCGCTACCAGGAGACCCTGGAGCTCTACACCAACCAGGCCATCGCCGGCGAACTCAAGCCGCAGGAAGCCATGGACAAGGCTGCCGCCGAGTTCAACAAGATCACCGACGAACTCGGCCGGGACAAGCAGATCGCGGCCTACCGCGCCCACCTGGGCATGAAGTAGGCGCACGGTCATCGGGCGCCGGGGGGCGGGGCCGCAAGCCTCGTCCCGGCGCCTGATGCCGAAGGTCCGCGGGGAGAAGCCGCGCGCAGATGCGCGGCTTCCCCCCGGACCTCGCTGTCCGACACCTGACACCCCGGCCTCCGACGCCCGACCGCCCCCGAAGGACCGCCATGGAAGCGACGCTCCCGGCGCCAATGCCCCCAGAGGCAGAAACGCCCGTGCACCATCCGACCGGCAAATCCGCGGATGGCCACGCCAAGTATGTGTTCCTCCTGCCGGCCCTGATCTATCTCCTCCTGCTCGGCGTCTTCCCGCTGATCTTTTCGCTCATCCTCGTCTTCGGCAAGCTCCAGGCCGGCATGAAGCTGACCGACTTCGAGTTTGTCGGCCTCGCCAACATCCAGCGCCTGCTCTCCGACGAGCGCTTCTGGGGTTCCCTTCGCGTCACCCTGACCTATGTCGCGGTCGTCTCGCTCGTGGAACTGGTCCTCGGATTCATCATCGCCCTCGCACTGCAGGGCATCACCAAGGGCAAGAATTTCCTGCGCGCCGCCCTCGCGCTTCCCATGCTCCTGACCCCCATCGCGGTCTCCTTCACCTGGAAAATGCTCTTCGACTTCAACAAGGGCCCCCTCAACTTCTTCCTCGACGGCCTTGGCCTCGACCGCGTCGCCTGGCTCGCCGGGAAGAACTCCGCCTTGCTCTCTCTCGCCCTCGTCGACATCTGGCAGTGGACCCCCTTCATCATCGTCGCCGCGCTTGCCGCGCTCGAATCCCTGCCGATGGAGCTCTATGAAGCCGCCACCGTCGACGGCGCGTCCCCCTGGCAGCTGCTGACCCAGATCACGCTGCCCCTCGTCCAGCCCTACCTCGTCGCCATCGTGCTGCTCAGAGCGATCGACGCCTTCAAGGTGTTCGACATCGTCT
>CAIPGK010000388.1 GCA_903864575.1 uncultured Chloroflexota bacterium | reverse complement strand
CCCCCCGCGTAGGACATCCAGGGCAGCATGTCGCCCGTTCCCGGTTGCAGGATCTCGTTGAGCGCCAGCGCCGTGCCGCCATGACGGGCAGCCGCGATGTTCCGCGCGAGCAGGCCGTCAATGTACTCGGCGGTTCGGCCGGGACGGACCTTGCTTGCCTCGATGACGTGGATCGGCCCGTCGCCGGCGTCCATCGCGGCGAAAACCTCCGACCACTTCGCGGCCGATGGATGAAGCGTGCTGTGCGAATATCGCTCGACGATGGCGAGCCTCTGGGTGGCGGTCAGCTGGCGTCCGGTCATGAAAGCGTTCTCCTGTCGTTTGCGGCGCGTTCCTCCGCATGATGTCAGGATAGTATGGGAGCGAAGCGAAACGGGCGTGGTTACACCCTGCCCGGTGGGGTGCGCTGCGCCAAAGGAGTACCGGGCAGTGGCAGGGTCGAACCATTCGGGCGAGCCAGCGGCGAATGCCGTTTCGGTGCTTCTCTCGTCGGTCGTCGAGGACGTCGTTGCCGGTCCGTTGCGCCGATCCCGGTTGACGTCCGAGGAACAGTCGCTGGATTACGTCCAGCGGTTTGATTACTACACCCGGTTTTACGATGTGTTCCGGTCAGCTGATGGGCGGCGCGTCATTGCCATCGGACCGCCCTTCACGGACGACGTCCAGTTCAGCACCTGGCCGGAGGGGGAGCCGTGCCGGGTCGAGTTGCGGCGACCGGGCGTGGAAATCAGCAACGTGTACGCGGTCGCCATCGTCACGCCGCCCCGGCCGGAGAGCTGTGTCGCCCTGCGGATGGAGGCGCGAGGCCGGACGACGGTGATCCCGGTGCAACCGAGCCTGGGTCCGTTCTTCGCGGGGTCGCGGGTGCTCATCGCCAAGAATCGCAACATGGAGTTGCTCTGGATCCGGGACTGGGCCCAGTTTCATGCCTGCGAGCATGGCTTCGACGCGGTCGTTCTCTACGACAACGGGTCGGACCGCTACACCCCCGGCGAGGTCGAACAGGTGCTGCGGCAGACGCCCGGAGTCCGGCGTGTGGCCGTGGTCGACATGCCCGCGCCGTTCGGCCCGATCGGCTCCCGCACCCAGTCGCGGTCGAACGCGGACAATTATCTCCAGTATGCGATTCCCGCCCATGGGGTCTGGCGGATGGCTCCGCAGGCCGAACTGGTGATGCACCTCGACATCGACGAGTTGCTCGTTGCCCCCGACCGGGAGGCGTTTGCCGCGCTGCTGGCCGATCCGGCCGCGTCGGTGCTGTCAATGCGCGGGATGAATGTCATGTCCCCGCTCACCGAGGCTGGTCGGCTCCCCCGTCACCGCGACTCGGCGCTGATTGGCCGCGTGAAAGACTGGCGGGCCGGAAAGTGGATCGCCTGGCCGGGAGCGTTGCCGGATGGGGCGATGCCGGGGTTGCACAAGGTCACCAACGCGCCCGAGGTCGTCTGCCCGGTCGAAATGGCGACGGTATACAACTTCGTCGCCATATCCACCGGTTGGAACAACGAGGCGCGCCGCTGGCCAGCCCTCCCCGCCGTCGCCGTCGGGCAGCCCGAGGTGCGTGCGGCGCTGGATCGCCAGCTGTGGGCCGATCCTCGCGACATTGGCGCGTGGGATGCACTGTCGATCGAGGACCCGCAGGCACTCGTCCGATGGGGCAGCGAGCGCCTGCGGGCTGGCGATGGCCAGGCTGCGCTCAGGGCGGCAACGGCTGCAGCCGAGCGCGATCCCGGGGCGTGCGCCCCGGAGGAACTGGGCGCGCTCGCCCGCCGCGCGCTTCCCGCCGCCGGGCTTCCGTCGATCGCCCAGATGACGCCCGCCGAGACCCGGCTCTTTGACATCGCCGCCCGCTCGGCCGAGACCGCGATCGAGTATGGCGTAGGCGACAGCACCCGTCGGCTTGCCGCCATGGGGACCGCTCGGGTGCTGACGGTCGAAAACGCCCCGGCGTGGGTGAACATCGTGAAGAAGGACCCCCATGTCGCCCGGACGATCGCGGACGGGCGCCTGTCCATCTTCCCGGTCCGCATCGGACCGGTGAAGGACTTCGGATATCCTGCCAACGACGACCACCGGGATCGCTGGCCCGAATACTGGCGCGCGCCGTGGAGCGCGGGGGACCCGGTGAGCGTCGATCTCGTCATCGTCGATGGCCGCTTCCGGGTGGCATGCGCGCTGAACGCCCTGCTGACCGGGCCGGACGGGCTGGTCGTCCTGATTCACGACTTCTGGGACCGGCCGTGGTACCACGCCGTGCTCGCCCACGCGACGGAGATCGGTTCCGCCGACCGGACCGTGCTGCTGACCCGCTCCGCGGCGTTCGACTCCGCGGCGGCCCGGGCCGATCTGATGGCGCACGCCTTCGATCCGCGCTGATTCGGTCCCGGTCCCGGTCCCGGTCCCGCTCGCGCTGGCGTCAACGCATGCCGGGAGGGCCGACTATTGACTCGCTCCCACGGGCGGCAGGTCCGCCGCCGGCACGCGGATCACCGCGTTTGCGCCGGAATCCGCCGCCAGCACGTCGCCGTTCAGTGCGACCGCCACGCCGAACGGATCGGAGAAGCTGTCCGCGCCGCTGCCGGTAAGTGATGCCAGCAGGGTGCCCGTAGCGGGATCGTAGATCTCGATCGAGTTGCTGTCGGAGGAGGACACGATGAGGTGGCCGGACTGGTCGAAGGTCAGGTACGGCTGAAAGAAGGGGCGCAGGCCGGTCGGGTCCGGCGCGGGCCAGGCGTCGATGATGAAGGAGCGGAGGAACTCGCCGTCCGTCGAGAAGACGCTGATCCGCTGATTGCCGGAGTCGGCCACGTAGAGATCGCGGTCAGGTCCGATGGCAATGCCGACCGGTTCGATCAGGCGCCCCTCCTCGGCGCCATACCCCCCGAAGGCCCGCTGGAACGTGCCGTCCGGCGAGAAGACCTGGATGCGCTCGTTCCCGGTGTCCGCCACGAAAACCGCCTTCTTCGTCGCGGCGATGGCGCGCGGCCCGAAGAACTGGCCGGGAACGTCGGAGACCTTCGCCGGGTCGTCCGTGGTGTCCGCGGTATTCCCGCCGATGGTGAGGGTCACCTGCCCGAGCGGGTTCACCGCCAGCACCCGGTGGTTCCACGTGTCGGCCAGGTAGACCGTGCCATCCGGGGCGGTCGCGATCCCGGTGGGGCCGAAGCCGGAGTCGGTGCGGAGCAGCGAGATGCCGTTGGCGGAGTCCCACGTGCCGACGAACTGGCCGTCCGCCGAGTAGCGCTCGACGCGCGAGTTGCCGCTGTCCATGACATAGGTCGTGCCATCCGGGCCGACCGCGATGCCAACCGGCTGGGACAGCTGACCATCACCGGGGCCGGGGCCGGGGCGGTCATCGAGGCCATAGGGGCCCGCGGCGGTCTCCACCTTGCCAGTCAGGCTGCGGTTCAGGGCCAGCCGGGTGATGGTGGGCGGCGGCACGGTGATGCCCTCG
The DNA here is from genome assembly GCA_903864575.1 of uncultured Chloroflexota bacterium. Classification (GTDB taxonomy): domain Bacteria; phylum Chloroflexota; class Chloroflexia; order Thermomicrobiales; family UBA6265; genus CADCWF01. Next base: position 7,054 of record CAIPGK010000388.1, on the reverse strand, counting down.
CGAAAGTGGAGATAGCGGGCGTCGGCGAGCCACCACTCCGGCAGGACGATGCGGGTGACCAGATCCGGCAGATCGGGCTTCAGGTAGATGTCCGGCACGCCGGTGATGGCGGGAACCGACTCGTCGGCGTAGCCATCGGGGAGCGGTTCGGTCGGCGGGGAGATGATCGCGTCCGCGCCGGTGATCGTGGCGCCCGCGGCGACCGGCTCGGCGAAGGGGAAGTCGCGGAGGTACCAGCGCCACGGCTGGGCGGCGCGTTCATCGATGGCGATCTTGAGGCTGTGACCGCCCTCCACGTCGCGGACGGAGCCATCGGTGACGCCCGCATCGCGGGCAAGTCGGCCGAGGCGGTCGACCGTTGGACGCACGGCGCCGGTGGAGACGAACTGCGCGATGGGTTCCTTGCCGGTTCCGGCGCGCTCGTAGATGAGGTGGGTGGCGCTGCTCAGGCCGAATGCGCCGAGCATCAGGGCGAGGGCGACGAGGGCAAGCCTGCCGGTCTGGCGGCCCGTTCCCGCGGCCCGTTCCGCGCCCGCCAGGCGGGAGATGAGGTAGAGCAGGGGGACCAGCACCAGCATCGCGACGCCGATGGCAGGCGCGGCGACCGCCAGCCGGTCGGGATCGCCGGGGTTTCGGCCGAGCAGCACGATCACCGCGAACGCCGCCGCCGAGGCGGCGAGGATGGCCAGCAGCAGGGTGACGCCGCGGCCGGCGCGGACGTCGCGCCAGTCGATCAGCCCGAGCAGCCGCGCCATCCCCGCGCCGCCCATCAGGACGAGCGGCAGCGCGAGATGGACCATGTGCTCCGGCCCTGCCCCCGCGGCCAGACCCCAGCCAATGACGCCAGCGCCCAGCCAGAGCGCGAACAGGGTGACCGGGGAGCGGTCCTCGCCCTCCTCGCCCGCGCTCCAGAGGTCGTATCCGGCCAGCAGGGCGGAGACCGGTTCATAGAGCAAGAGCATCAGCAGGGCCATGATGCCGAGGCGGCTCGGGCCGGGCTGCGAGATGAGCGCGGCGGTGTCTCCCAGCGCCTGTGGGATGCCCGCGAGCGCGGTGGGCGCGGTGAAGATGCGGCTGAACAGCAGGATCGACGTGGCGATCAGGGCGGCGAGCGCGGGGATCAGGGTGTCCTGCGAGGACAGCCCGCGCAGGCCCCGGTGGACCGCGCCCGCGCGCGCGCCGGCGATCGCCAGCGCGATGACCAGCATCAGGAGCGAAAAGACCCCACCCGCGCCGCAGCCGATGGCTGCCGCGCCGGCGATTCCGGCAATGACCGCCCACCATCGCGCGCCGCTCGCCGTGAGGTCCTCGCGTCCGAGATGAATGATGGCCGTCGCGACGGCGAGCAGGGAGACCGCCGCGATGGTCTGCCCGTCACCCGTGCGGGAACTCTGGACGAGGATGGGGGAGCAGGCGGCCAGCAGGGCCATGCAGCAGGCGGCGGCGTCGCCGATCGACCGCCGGAGCGACCATGCCAGCGGCAGCACCGCGAGACCGAAGATGGCGGAGGGCATCCTGAAGGTCGCGTCGGTCACCCCGAAGAGGAAGAAGGAGAGCGCCTGCAGCAGGAGCGGGGTGGGCGTGGCGGCGGGCAGCAGGTCGCCGGCTGCGCCGGGGTTGCCGGTGTACATGCGCCACGCGTCGAAGGCGGCCGCGCCTTCGCGGGCGGAGAGCGCCCAGCGGTCGAGATCACCCAGCCGCAGCGCGATGGCGGCGACGATGGCGACGGCCCAGCCGATGGCCAGCCATGATGCTCCACGAATCTCGAATGCCCGGTCGAGCGAACTGGGCCGCGGCACTGCCGTGACCCGCCCGATGGGCGCGTCGATGCGCTCGGCCTCGAGGTCGATGATCGCGGCGTTCCCGTCGTCCGCCATCTCGGCGATGGCGATCTCGACGGCGTCAACCGTGTCAGGCATGGCCTCGGCCTCTCCGGAATGAGCGGGTGCGGCGGAGGGCGCGGCCGTGCCTGCTGACTGCTTCCGGGGTTGCTTCTCCCTGGGGGCGCTCATCGTCACTCCGGGGCTCGTGCGAACGGGTCGTCGTGGTCGTCGTGGTCGTCGTCGGGGCAGGGCCGGGGGCCAACCTCGCGGGCGGCCCGCCCTGCGCCAGTCATCAATACCGGATCTCGTTGTAGAGCGGGAGCAGATCGTTCCTGATGTACAGGGTGTAACGGTAGGAGTCGATCCGCGCGGGCAGGTCGCGATACATCAGCAGGCGGTAGACCCGCTGCTGCCCCTCGGGCGTGGACAGGGTCGCGATGCTGCTGCCGATGGAGCGGAGGATATCCATCACGCCATGCGGCTGCTCCTCGGACTTCCACGCCGAGCGGCCCAGGCCGATTTCCGGGGCGATGGCGAAGTTGCGGTAAATCTGGTCTTCCGGGAACCACCAGCGCAGCACGTACTCCTGCGGGGTGTAGTTTGCGAGCGATTCGCCCATCTGGGACGCGCTGTCGTCGGCCACAATCACGATGGGGGCGTTGCCTGCCAGACCGCTCACCATCCCCTTGTTGGTGAAATCACGCAGGTACCACTGCAGGGGCCAGGAGACGCCGCTGTCGTACTTGATCTCCAGCCCGAGCCCCCCGGTCATCTCCTGCGAGAGCGCGGTCAGCTCACCGACCATGCGATGCACGTCCGGCGCGGTCTGGGTGTAGACCATCATGTCCTTCGGAACGTCACCTTCGAGATAGGCCAACCGCCAGCCGAGGTGGACCTGCAACAGCACCAGCAACGCGAAGCCCGCGGCGGCGGCGGCCCGGAGCGCGCGCCGCGGCCCCCGGAGCATGGCCGCGGCGACAACGATCCCGAGCGCGACGAGCGGCGGCACGGCAAGCAGCCACCAACGCTCGGCGGCGCCCGCCGCGACCTGACGGGCCCAGCCTCCCGGATCGTTGCTCTCAACGAACTCGCCGTAGGTCATCCTCCCGGCAAGGAGGAACCACCCGGCGGCGGCCAGCAGCAGCGCGGTGACGGCGATCCACTCCGGCGCACCCCATGTCCGCGCCGGTTGCGCCGGATCGGGCAGCCAGCGCTCGACGGCGTGGCCGATCAGCATCGCGGCGAGCAGGGTTGCGGGCAGGGTGATGTGGATGATGAGCCAGGGCATCTTCTCGCCCGCCCAGGTGAGCGAGAGGCCGATGCCCGCCAGCCAGATGGCGAGGGTCATTGCGCAGAAGAACTGCGGCCCCATCGCCCGCCTGCCGAGCGCGACGAGCAGGGCCCGCCAGGCCGTCGCCACCGCAGCGATCAGGCCGAGAATCGCCGCGATCGGTTCGTACTGCGGCCAGAGCAGCAGGTAGTAGAACCATGGCTGCTCGCCGCGCCGAAAGTCGTGCTGGCCCAGCCAGTAGAGGAGCGTGCCGTCGGTGGCGATGGTGCCGGAGGCGAGGCCGTAGGCGTTGGTGAGCATGGTGGTGAAGAAGAACACGAAGATCGCCCCGAACGTGGCGAGCGCGACGCCGAGGCCGCGCTTGTCCGCCCAGGCGGCGTTGACGGCGTAAGCCACGCTGCCCGGCTCCGCGTCGGCGAGGAGGGATGCCGGCCAGCCCTCCTTCACCCGCGCCGGGTCGCGCCGGCGGACGAGCGACAGTCCCACCGCGGCAATGGTGACGACGGCGAGCAGCAGCAGGGCGATGAGCAGCGGGTTGGTCAGCAGATCGCGATAGAAGGTGAACTGGTCGTCGCGGGTCGGGTTCTCCCAGGGGATGCTCGGGAGAGGTCGGCTCGTCCAGTCCGGCAGCTTCGCGATGAGAACGACTGCGGCGATGCCGGCAATGGCGATCACCGGCAGGGCAGGGCGCAGCTCCTTCCAGAACAGCGCGCCTGCCAGCGTGAAGACGAAAAACGCCACGATGCCGAAGACGATCTCATGGTTGGTGATGAGAACGCCGAGAGCGACGCTGGCGGCGTAGAGCCACTTCCGCTCCGGCCATTCCACGTAGCGGACGATGGCGATGAAGAGCAGCAGCGAGGCGGCGACCGTGAAGGTGTCGTGCCGGATGTAGCGCCCCTGGTAGAGCAGGGCCGGGGAGACGAGAAAGAGGAAGCTGGCCGCCAGCGCGCCCCAGCGCCCGAGGTGTTTCGGCCCGCGCAACAGGTAGGGCATCGCCACGAGCAGGACGCCGCACAGGGCGGGCCAGAATCTGCTGCTGGCGTCCGACGCGCCGAAGAGGAAGTAGACGAGGGCGTTGGCGTGGAAAAGGAACGGGCCGTGCATGAGCGGATCGTGCACGTAGCCTTGACCGGTGGCGAGGAGCCATGAGAAGTAGGCGTGCAGGCTCTCGTCGTGATGCAGGGCGCGGGAGCCGAGATCCCAGAAGCGGGTGATCGCGGCGAGCGCGATCATCACCGTGTAGAGGGCCCCCTCGATGGTGATCCGGAGCGCGAATGGGACCGTGGCGGACGGAGCTGCCGGAGCTGCCGGCGCGGCGGCGTCCGGGCGGCGGGGGGCCTGGCCGTTCGCCGGCTCCGCGGTCGTGGGTGCGGTTGCTGGTGCGGTCGCGGCGAATCTCACCGTGGCGCTTGCCTCGTGCGGATGAATCGGGCCGTGTCGGCATGGGCGCCTCCCCGGCAACGCGGTCACGTCGAGTATACGGGCCGGTTCCGAGCGGCGGCGAGGTGCAGACGGGTGCAGGTGTGGACCAGTCCGCGCCGAGTGCGCGCCATTGACGCCCGGCCGTTGATGGCATCCACTTCCCGCACGCAAGGTGAACGCCACGCGGAGAGGAGATCCGGTCATGCCGACGCCATCCGATCAGGTCCCGTTCGTCGCCACGTCCGCCAACACCGCGGTGCTGATCATCGACGTGCAGCCCTTCTTTCTCGACGGCTGGATGAGCGGCGAGGTGGAAGCCCTGCTCTCGCGGCTCGACTACCTGCTTGGGGTCTGCCGGGTGCATGAGCTGCCTGCGATCGCCACCTTCGAGCAGCCGACCGCCGACAAGGGATTGCTGCCGGAGCGACTGGAGCGCGCTTTCCCGGAGCAGGGACTCCGCCTGACCAAGGACTCCTTCAATTGCTGCGGCGAGCCCGCCATCCGCGCGGCGATCGCCACGCTCGACCGGGAGTGCATCGCCGTCGCCGGGGGGGAGACCGACGTCTGCGTGCTGCAGTCGGTGCTCGGTCTGCTCGGCATGGGGAAGCGGGTGATGCTCCTGGAGGACGCGCTCTTCAGTTCCGAGCCGAACACCGGCCCGGCAATCCGGCGCATGGAAGCCGCCGGGGCGATTCCGTCGACGGTGAAGGCGTTCGAATACGAGCTTCGGTTGACGGTTTCGGCGGGTGGGACCCATCGCCGGATCGGCGCGCTTCTCCCCGGCGCCGTGTTGCCGGAGCCCGAAGCGTTCCCTCCCGTGCGCCCCGCCGGGGCATAGCCGCCCCGTAGTTGTGACCTCAGCACATGTGCACCGCCCTGAATCCCGGCGCTGGCGCTGGCACGCGAGTATTTTGTGCAAATTGCACTGAATCATGACGCATATTCGGTCAGCATTCACGTAGTCTCGTTGTGCATCGCTTTCTAGACTCCCATCACTGGGTGTTCGAGGTCCCGGATGGCTCCCGGGGCGCTGCACGTGACGGGAGGAGGAGGGATGGATACGGGAGATACAGCCTGGGTGCTGATGTCGACCGCGCTGGTCATGCTGATGACCCCCGCTCTCGGGTTCTTCTATGGAGGGCTGGTCCAGCGCAAGAATGTGCTCTCGACCATCATGCACTCCTTCTTCATCCTGGCCCTCATCAGCGTGATGTGGGTCCTCTGGGGATACTCGCTGGCCTTTGCGCCCGGCGGGCAGTTCATCGGTGGTCTTGACTGGCTCGCCTTCCGCGGGGTCGGCATGGAGCCGAACCCGACCTACGCCGCCACCATCCCCCACCAGTTGTTCGCGGCCTACCAGATGATGTTCGCGGTGATCACCCCCGCGCTCATCACCGGCGCGTTCGCCGAGCGCAAGCGGTTCAAGGCGATGGTCATCTTCTCCCTCCTCTGGGCGACCCTCGTGTACGCTCCGGTGGCGCACTGGGTCTGGTCTCCGGATGGCTGGCTGTTCAAGCTCGGCGCCCTCGACTTCGCGGGCGGCACCGTGGTGCACATTACCTCCGGCGTCTCCGCGCTCGTGGCGGCCAGGGTCCTCGGCCAGCGCCTCGGGTTCGGCACGGAGTCCTATGAGCCGCACAACCTCACCTACACGGTGCTGGGCGCGGGGCTGCTCTGGTTCGGCTGGTTCGGCTTCAACGCCGGCAGCGCGCTCGGCGCGAATGGCCTTGCGGCCAATGCGTTCCTCGTGACCAACACCGCCGCCGCGATGGGCGCGCTGACCTGGATGACCGTCTCCTGGATCCGCCACGGCCACCCCAGCGTCCTCGGCGCGGCGGCCGGCGCGGTAGCAGGTCTGGTCGGGATCACGCCGGCCGCCGGGGTCGTCGACGCCAGCGCATCCATCCTGATCGGGTTCGGCGCAGGGCTCTTCTGCTTCTTCGCGGTGGACCTGCTCAAGGGCCTGTTCAAGGTCGATGACGCGCTCGACGTCTTCGCGGTCCACGGGGTCGGGGGCATCTGGGGCGCGCTGGCCACCGGCTTGTTCGCGCAGGAAGCCGTCCGCGGCCTGCCGAACACCAACGGCCTGTTCCACGGAGCGCCCGAGCAGTTCGTGAAGCAGATCATCGCGGTAGCCACGGTTGGCGCATTTGCCGCCATCGTCACCTGGCTGATTCTCAAGGTTCTCGATGTCACCGTTGGCCTGCGTGTCCCCGAGCAGGAGGAAGTGCTCGGCCTCGACTCCACGACCCACGGAGAAGCCGCGTACCAGTTGTAACGGGCGGCAGCCCGAACGCTGATCCCTGAAACCCGATCGCCGGTAGCGCAACAGGAGGTTCCCGTCATGATCGAGATCGTCGCGTTCCTCTCCTTCTTCGCCCTTGTCGCCGCCTGGCTCGCCGCGCCGAAGGATGCGGATGCCGAGGTCATCACCGTCTCCTCCTTGCCGGTGGCCGAAGCGAAGGCGTAGTCGCTTCGTCCGCCTGGACCACTCTCCCGGCCACGGGCGCGCCAT
>CAIPGK010000387.1 GCA_903864575.1 uncultured Chloroflexota bacterium | reverse complement strand
TGCTCATTCACGGTCCCGGTGGTCCGCCGGCGCAAACCTTTCCACCCTGCGAAACCCCTTCGATGGGTCGTGCGTTAGGGAACGCGGGAAGGGAGTACAGACTGCCAGCATGGACCTCGCACGACCGTGGAACACAACCGCTGCCTGGGGTGGCTCTCGTGGGAGTGGGAGCTTGACGTCGGACGACGCGGATCTCGTCGGGCGAGCCCGCGCGGGCGATCAAATCGCGTTCGCCCGGCTGTTCGAGCAGTACCACGCACCGATCCTCAATTACATCCATCGGATGGTGGGCGATCGCGCGTTGGCTGAAGACCTGACGCAGGACAGTTTCATCAAGGCCTACAACGCGCTCCCGGGAACCAAGCCCGACCTCGCGTTCAAGCCCTGGCTCTACCGAATCGCCACCAACACGGCGATCAGTTCCTTGCGCCGAAAAAAGATCGTCCAGTGGATCCCCTTCATGCCCGGTCACGACCACGCCGCCGGCGGGTCCGTCGAGGGCATGGTGAGCCGGCGCGAAGACATCCAGCAGGTGCTCGACAAGCTGCCGAAGCACTACGCCGCGGTCCTCCTCCTCCGCCATTACCAGGGTCTCTCGCTCGCCGAAACCGCGGCGGCGCTCGAGATCACCGAAAATGCGGCCAAACTTCGGCTCTTCCGGGCACGCAAGGCCTTCGCCGAGATATACGACACTCCGCTCGCCGCTCCGGCCGATGAGTGGGAGGGAACCCGATGATCTCCCACGACAAGGCCCAGTACCTCATTTCGGAAAGCCTCGATTCGCCACTCCCCGCGGCGGACCAGCAGGCCCTCGCTGCCCACCTCGCCGGGTGCCCCGGCTGCCGGCGCTTTGCGGACCAGATGGGCGCGGTCGTGGCTCGCATCCACGCCATGCCACAGTTGCCCGCCTCACCAGTCGTCACCCGCGGGGTGCTGGAGCGCGTTCACGATGGTCCGCCATCCTGGGCCTGGCTCCGCCGTGGGGCCGGGTTCCTCGGATCCCCCGCCGTTGCCGCGGCTGGCGCGGTCGCCCTCGTCGGCGCGCTCGCCGGAACCATCTATCTCGCGGTCAGCCCGAACATGGACGATGCCGAGCCCCGCGCCACCATCAGCGCCGTCGCCCTCGCCCCGGAAGACGCTACCGCAACCTCCGCGCCAGCGGTCATGGCCGCGCCGACCCTTGCCCCCACGATCGCTCCGACCGAGGCCCCCGTCGTCGCCGCAGCCCCGCCAAGCCCGACCGCGGTCCCAACCATGGCGGCGAAGGTGGTCGTCACCCTCGCGCCGCAGCCGACGGCCACGCCACAACCACTGCCCACCTCCATGCCGCGCCCGACCGCCACATCGGAACCGGCGGTTCGCCGGGTGACCGGCGGTCAGGCAACCGAACCTCCCCAGCCGACCATCGCCGCAGTTGATCCGCAGCCGGTGGCAACCGAAGCGCCGCAACTGGCGATGGTCGATCAGCTGCCGCAGGATCAGACCGCAGGGCAGACCGCCCCGGAAATCGCCATGGCCCCGGTGGGCGAGCCAGTGACCGGCGATGCGGCCGTGGCAGGCGCGGAACCCAGCTACGACCAGCCCGCCGTCCGCCGCGAGAACGACCGCAAGGATCAGGGCGGCAACGGCGGCGGCAACGGCGGAAACAACGACCGCAACCCGGATCGCAATCCCAACAACGGCGGAGACCCTGCTGGCGGCGGCTATCAGGATCCGGGTAGCGATCCCGTCGTGGCCCTCGTCGAGGAATCGCTCGGCGGCGATCAGCGGGCAGTGGATCCCGCGTCAGACCCGGCCGCCGCCATGGTCGCGGAGCCGGTGGAGCCTGCGACCCCTGCCGCCGTTGACGGGTCTGGTTCGGGCGAGCAGGTCTGGGCCGCCGACCCCGCCCCGGAGTACGACGAGAACGGCCAGCCCATCATCCAGCCCGTCGAGGACCAGGTGATCGAGCCGGTTCCCGGTGAAGGCGACTCCTCCATCGCCGTCGATCCGACCTACGACCCGTCGCTCGAACAGCCGCAGATGATCGAACCGGTCCCGCAGGATGGCGCGATCACCGAGGAACAGCAGATCATCGTCGCCGAGCAGACGATCGCGGACCCGCCGAAGGACATGGCGCCCGCCCCGGCGCCCGTCGATGGCCTCCCTGCCTCCGACATCGGCGCGGCGCCGGTCATCGGGGCAGGTGTGCCGGGTCTCGATCCTACCATCGCCCCGGACGGCTCGGTGCTCGTGACCGCGCCGGACGGCGAGACCGGCGCGCCCACAGCATCCTGGATCGACCCCGCCAGCGGCGACCCGATCCCCTTCGATCCGACCGCAGAGGGCCACCTCGACACCCCCGTTGGCTGGGCCGCGGGCATGGCCTACTACCAGCGTCGCTATGACGACGGTCGCGTCGAACTGCGGGCAGGCGCTCCCGGCGGCGGCGGATTCGCCCTTTGGAGCGGCCAGGATGGTGGTCCCTTTGGCAGCGGGCTCGGATCGGCCAGACTGACCCCGGGCGGCGACCGCATGGCCTTCCTCGCCAACGGCGCGCTCTACCTCGCCCCGACGTCAGACCCGAATGCCGCCGTTCAGGTCCCGGTTGGCTCCGTCATCGGCTACGACTTCTCACCCTCCGGCGACCGCCTCGCGGTCAGCGATGGCTACACCATCAGCGTGTACGACGCATTCGGCAACGGTCCGCTGATCTCTGTCGGCAACCAGGGCGGCATCCCGATCGGCGCCATCGACTGGCGCGAGGACGGCATCGCGGTTGCCCGCTTCGACACGGGCGAGATGATCCTGTTCCCGATCTGACGGCCTTCGCCATGAGCGACGCCGCGCCGGGCCCGGCGATAGCCCCCGTGTCCGACGCCCATGCTGCCGACCGGACAGACGCCGCATTCCCACCCCGGCGTATACTCGCAACAGCGAGGTGACAATGCCGGACCAGGGAATCCCCGATCCATTCCAGCATCCCGATGCCGTTCGGTTCGGACGGACGGCGGTCATTGCCGTGGTCGGCGATCTCCTCAGCCAACACGCCGATGCGGTCGTCTTTCCAGCCAACAGGCGCGGCGTCCTCGGCGCGATTTCCACCCCCGGCCTTATCGGCCTCCGCTCGCTCGGCGGCTCCGAGATCGAACGCGAAGCGATGGCGCGGGCCCCCCTCGAACTCGGATCGGCCATCGTCACCGGCGCGACCGGACTTGAATCACGCGGCGTCCAGCACGTCGTCCACGCCGTCGTCCACCGCGCGCTCGGCGAACCGGCGCGCATCGAGGATGTCCGCCGCGGCATCGCCGCCACGCTCGTCGCGGCTGACCGCGCCCGGGTGCGGGCGCTGGCCATTCCCCCGCTCGGCGTCGACTCCGGCCCCGGGCGCATCACGCCCGGCCCATTTTTCGACGCCCTTGTGGAGGAAACGGTTGCCGCCCTGCGCCGCTCCACGCTCCGGCTCGATGCCGTGATCGTCGCCTGCCGCTTCGCCGATCATGCCGAGGCTGTCCACGACCGCTTCTCCCGGTCACGTGACCGGGCCTGGACCACCCAGCGATGAAGATCCGGCGACGCCAACGCGCCCTGCCGCCGCCAGCATGCCCCGACCGCTGGGTGCCGCTCCGCTGGAAAGCCAGCCAGTTGCTTACCCCGGCGCAGGTCGATCGCATGCTGAAGATCGATCCCCGTCGCGTGCTCGGCGGCATGCAACCGCGTCTCGCGGCCATGGGTCTCTATCCTGAGGTTACGCAACGAGCGATCCGCGACATTCGCTCCATGGCCGCGTGGGGCGAGGCGTGGTCCCTCGCCGCCGCGCAGGAACTGACCTTTTCCCGCGAACAGGCCGCCCTCGGCCGCGACGATGCCGCCGCCCTCGCGGTTCGAAACGCCGCCATGCTCTACCACGTTGGCTCCTGGGAGCCAGGCGAGAACCTCCGGGCGGCGCGCACGATGCGTTCGAGCAGTTCGACCCTCTTCAGCCGAGCCATGAGCGACCTCGACCCCTCATCCACCCGGGTGGAGTTCCCGTGGAAGAGCGGCACGCTCCCCGGTTGGCTGGCCCGCCCGCCCGCCTCCTCGGGCAGCGCCCCGCTTGCCGTGCTGCTCAACGGGATGACGACCAGCAAGGAGGAAATGCTCCTCTGGGCCGAACCTTTCCTCTGGCGCGGACTCGCGGTGCTCACCCTCGACTGGCCCGGCTCCGGCGAAGCCGCGCTTTCGACCGAACCCGATCCCGACTGCGTCGGCCTCACCGGACTCATTCGCGCCGAAGCCGAGCGACTGGGCCTTGCGCACGACCGCATCGCCCTCGTCGGCATCTCGCTTGGCGGCGCGGTCGCGGTACGGATGGCCGCGCGCGATCCGCGCATCGCCGCCACCGTCGCCGTCACCCCGCCCTGGGATGCCGGTGTCTGGCTCCATCGTGCATCTCCCCTCATGCGCCGTCATTTCGCCGACCACGCTGGCTCGCCAGCGGCGGTGATGGACTACGCCGCCCGCTTCTCCCTGCGCGACGCCGCCCCCGCGCTCTCATCGCCATTACTGGTTATCGGAGCCGGTCGGGACATGCTCGTTCCCCCCGGCGAGGCCCTGATGCTGGCTTCGGCCGCGTCCGGCGTGTCCACCCTTTCCTGGCATCCCGGAGCCGCTCACGCCCTCTTCGACCGCATTCCGGTCTGGACTGCCGAAGCCGCGGAGTGGCTCGCCGACATTCTCGGCTGAACCGGTTCGGCGGGCGCCGCGCCTCCCTTCGCCCCACCGCGACGGCGCGTTTGCGGCAACCATCGGCGCCGCTCCCCAACGACCTGTCACAACCGGTGCGGGCCCGGATGTGTCCCCGCGCCTGCCGCCCGCGCTGCCACGTATACTGCCCATCCGGGAACCGGCGAGCGGGGTGAATCATGATCTCCAACGACACCATCGACGAAGTGCGCGACCTCCTGGCCGCCCGCGAGGAACGCGGCATCCGCGGTCTCGCCGACCGCCTCGACGCCTCCGATTGGGCCGATCTCGTTCCGCGTCTCGACCCGGATGAGATCACTGCGCTGCTGGAATACCTCCCCGACGCGGAGATTCCAGGACTCTTCGAGGAACTCGAACCCGAGCAGGCCGCCGACATCCTCCAGACGCTCGACACCGAGGAGGCCGCCGACCTTCTCGAGCAAATGTCGCCGGACGACGCCACCGACGTCCTCGCCGAACTCCCCGACGACGAAGCCGAGCAGATCCTCCAGGCCATGGAACCGGCGGACGCCGCGGAGATCCGCGAACTTCTGCCCTATCCCGCCGACACCGCCGGCGGCCGCATGACACCCGCTTTCGTCGCCATCGCCCCTGATGTCCGCGCCGACGACGCCATCCACATGCTTCGTCAGGTCGCCGCCGAGGCCGAAACCATCTACTACGTCTATGTCCTCGATGCCGACGAGCACCTGCTCGGCGTTCTCTCCCTCCCCACCCTCGTGTTGACCACACCCGACACCCCGGTCAGCGAGGTCATGGTCAGCGATCCCTTCCGCGTCGAAGCCAGCGCCGACCAGGAGACCGCCG
>CAIPGK010000386.1 GCA_903864575.1 uncultured Chloroflexota bacterium | reverse complement strand
TGGGCGGAGGTTGCCGAGACCCAGCCGCTCCAGGAAGCGCCGCCATCCCGACGCAGGAAAGACCCCGCGAGGCTGCGCCGCCACACGGGAAGCTTGCTGCGTCAGGATGACGGCGGGAGTTCCGTGAGACGCGCTAGCCCGGATTATTCATAAAGGGTGGTGGCTGGCCGCAAGGAGCCGCCACCATCCTTCGCTGGGATGGCTGCTCGCCAGCCGCAGCCGGACCCGCGTCGCTTCCTCCCGCACCCACCCGCCGATCTTCACCACCTGCAGCCGCAGGGTTCCCAGCGTCATCGGCGGCACCCCAACCGCCGCCAGCCATCGCCGCACGGTGTCCAGCAGCCAGTACGCCGCCGCGTGCAGCAACAACCGCGCCTGGTTCGCCCAGAACCGACAGCAGCTCAACCGCCCCGCGAAGCAGTCCAGCTTGAGATCCTTGATCCAGTTCTCGCAGGCTCCCCGCGCCACATAGCCGTCGTAGATCACGACCGGGGATGCATCCCGATTCGTCACCACGAAGCGGGTGTTCGGCCCCTTGCCGAGGATTTCGGCCTTCATCACGATCCGGCGGGGAATCGGCCAGCTATCCGCCTGGTACGCCGTCTCCCCCAGCAGCCGCACCTTTGCTCCGCCCAGTTCCCGCGACTGCGCCTCGGCCTCGGCCAGCAGCGGCGCCACCGCCTGTTCCAGCCGGGGATTGCGCCCGATCCCGATCGTGTAGGTGATCTCGTTCGCCTCGCACCAGGCGTAGAGCGCCGGCAGCGCGAACCCGCTGTCGCCCCGGATCGCGATCGCCACCTCCGGCCAGCGCGCCTGGATCGCCGCCACGATCCGCTTCAGGATGGCCACCGCGCCGTGCCCGTCGTGGACCGTGCCGGGCCGCAGCACGGCGGTGATCAGGTGGCCGGTGTCGCCGTCGAAGACGAGGAGCGGGAAGTACTGGTGCTGCCCGTAGTAGCCGTGGTAGGCGCTTCCTTCCTGCTCGCCATGCGTCGGATCGTCGGTGCCGTCGAGGTCCAGCAGGATGCGGGACGGGATGCCGTCGCGCTCCCGCTCCTGCAGATAGACCGCGCCCAGCGCCTGCGCCAGTCGGTAACACGTGCGGGCGTTCATGGCGTTGTCCAGCCGGGAGAGCGTGGGCTGGCTGGCGAGATCGGGACCGGTAAGGGGCAACCGTCCGCAGCAGTGTTTGAGCAGCGGGTCGTGCCGCAGGGTCGCGGCGTCGTTCTGGTCCTCGTGGCCGCAGGCGATCTGGTAGACGCGCTGCGCCACCAGTTCCGGCAGGGTGTGGCGGCCGCGACGGCTGCGCCAGTCGGGAATCCGGGCGGCGAGGGAGGCGGTCAGGCCGAGGTCCGCGTCGGCGGCGGCAAGCCAGGGCAAGCCGCCGTCGCTGGTGAGGCGGCCGCCGAGGAAGTCGACGGCGAGCGGCAGTGGACCAACGGGTAGCCGAAGCGGGGGTGTGGCAGACTGCGGCATGCGGGGCGCACCTCGGTGGCGGGACGGAGGTAAGACGCCTTCCCTTTACCAGAGATGTGCCCCGTTGTCACTTCGTGAATAATCCGGGCTAGCCCGCGAGGTAGTCCACGACGATGGTGTTGAACTCCTCGGGCTGCTCGAACATGGCGAAGTGGCCGGTGTCGGGCATGAGCAGCAGGTCGGCGTTTGGCATCAGTTCGGCCATCAACTTGGTCTGGTTGAGGTCGA
>CAIPGK010000385.1 GCA_903864575.1 uncultured Chloroflexota bacterium | reverse complement strand
CCCCGGGCCGCCGCGCGCCGGACGGTCAGCAGGTAATCGTCCCGCCCGCGCACTGGTCCGGGCTGTTGCCGCTGACCGTTCCGGAAACGTCCAGCGTGTTCGCGTTGTTGTCGGACCAGATGCCGCCGCCAGAGGGCGCCGAATCCGTCGCCGTGTTCCCGGTCATCGTTGCGCTGCCGGTGACGGCCATCGCGCCGGAGTGCGCGCTCGCACCCCCTACGTACATGACAGCGCCCCCACCGCCCTTCGGCGCGCGGTTGCCGAACACGGCGACCGATCCGGTGATCTCGACCGTCGATCCAAAGGACGCCACACCGCCGCCCATGGCGGTCGCCGTGTTGTCGGTGATCTTCACCGAGTCGGTGATCGTCAGGTTGATCCAGTTGGCGGGCCGGTCGTTCGGCTTCCAGTACGCCATGACGCCGGCGCCGTTCGGGGCCGAGTTCCCGGATATCTCCACGTCGCCGGAAATCGTGGCGGTTACGAATCTGGCGACCATGACGCCGCCGCCGCCGGTGTTCGAGAGGGGCGCCCGGTTGCCCGCAATCAGCACCCGGTCTGTGACAAGCGCCGTCACCGGCCCCGCGCTGTTGCCGTAAACCAGCAGCCCGCAACCGTCGGTGTTCTGGCCGAACGACAGGTTGTCGGCGATCACGACATCGTCCTTGATCGTGACGGTCGTGGGCCGCGTTGCGGTAAAGTTGGCGACGGTGACTCCTTGCCCTCCCCATTGTCCCCGGTTGCCGGTAATTCGGACATGATCCGAAATCGTCACGTTCACCCCGCCGAAGCAATGCACCCCGCTGCCATAGCTGTCCGAGTAGTTGTCGACGATTTGCGCCCAGCCGGAAATCTCCATCTCGGAGTTTCCCTGGACGTAGATGGCGCCGCCGTAGCTATCCCCCTCGGTGTCGTGAATCTCCGCCTCGTCGGTCACCGTCAGCGTCTTGCCGTCGGCGACCAGACGGATCCCGGCTCCCCTCATCTTCCAGCCCGCGTTCTTGATCACCGACGTTCCCGCCAGCGTCACGTCGCCACTGCTGCTGATGCCGCCGCCGGAACTGCCCCCGGTCCGGTTGTGGTACCCGTCCACGATCACGTCCAGCAGCGTCAGGCTCTTGCCGCTGCTGACCTCGATCGTCCGGAACCCGTAGCTCGCGTTCCGCAGGATCACCCGCTGGCCGGGGCAGGAGCGCAGCGTCAGGTCCTTGCTGACCGTCAGGTTCTCGATCCACGTCCCCGCGCCGATGTCGATCACGTCCCCGTCGCTCGCCGCGTCGATCGCCGCCTGCACTGTGGTGTACGTGCAGGTCGCGCACACGCTCGGCGTGCAATCCTGCGCGCAGGCTGCCGTGCTGCAGGGGCGGCACGTTCCCTGCCGGCAGCGTCCCGACACGCAATCGCCTCCGGCCGCGCACAGCCCCATGGTGGGCATCAGGCAGTACGTCCCCGCTGGCGTCTGGTATCGGTATTCCACGCAGGAGGCGTTCGGATCCCGGCAGGTGTCCTTTGCCGCGTCACAGGCGTTCCCGGTCTCGATCTGCTTCCCGCCGCACGCGGACTCCCGGCAATCCTGGTTCGCGCACTGCTCGTCCGAGGAACAGATCGCCGTCGCCGGCTTCAGGCAGTACGTGCCCGCTGGGTCACCGCTGGTGTACGCCACGCAGGTCGCGTCAGTGTCCCGGCAGGTGTCCTTTACCGGGTCGCACGCCGTCCCGGACGCGATCAACTTCCCGCCGCAGACGTTCGCCCGGCAATCCTGATTCGCGCACTGGCTATCCGCCGAGCAGATCGCCTCCGACGGCTTCAGGCAGTACGTGCCCGCCGGCGAGCCGCTCGCATAGGCCGTGCAGGTCGCGTCCGTGTCCCGGCAGGCATCCTTTGCCGGGTCGCAGGGGCGTCCCGTCACCACCAGCGGCACGCTGCCGCCACACTGCCGGTTGACGCAGGTATACCCGCCGCAGCAGTTCCGGTCCTCGGTGCAGCGCCCACCCTTGCTCAGGCACCGGCAACGCCCCTTGCCATCCTTGGTCTTCAGGTTCGTCTTGCAGATGTTCGTGCAGCAATCGCTGTCCTTCGTGCAGACGTTCGCCTTCTTCCCCTTGCCGCACGGCGCGGAAACGGTTGGCCTTCCCTTGCCACGGTCCTTGCCGTGGTTCGCCTCGTTGCCTGCCGCCACGCTGCCCCCAAGCGCCGCGCCCAGCAACCCGAGCACTCCCGACCGGCGGGTCATCCCCGCCCCCAGCGCCCGCGCCACACGATCAAACGACTGTCCGTCCATCGCTCTGTCCCCTTCCTGTCCCATGTCCCGTGACCCGTGACGCCTGACGCCTGACCCCTGACCCCTGACCCGGCTCCATCAGCGGGCCATGCATTCCGAAACGCGACCCGCCGCGGCCACCGGATTCGCGAGACCCCCCTCGCGGCCGCCGGCGATCCCGGCGCTGCCGGGCCGTCGCCCCCGGCCCCTCGGGTCCGCCGCGGCGGGGAT
>CAIPGK010000384.1 GCA_903864575.1 uncultured Chloroflexota bacterium | reverse complement strand
TTCCGCGGCCACGGAAGCCGCTGGCGACGTCAGGGAGGCAGGCTCATGAACGACTATCGTCCACCCTCCGATGTGGACCCGTCGACTTCCGGCGCGTGTCTTCCCGATCTTTTGCCCGAGATGTTCATCAATCGCGAGCTCAGTTGGCTCGAGTTCAACCGCCGGGTGCTGGAGGAAGGCAAGGACAGCGCCGCGCCGCTGTTGGAGCGGGTTAAGTTCGCCGCCATCTTCTCCTCGAATCTCACCGAGTTCTACATGATCCGGGTGGCCGGCGTGAAGCGAAAGATCGCCGCCGGACTCGCGGACCCGGGCCCGGACGGGCGCACCCCGACGCAACAGCTTTCTGCGATCAGGGACCTTTCGCAAACGCTCATGGATGAGCAGGCCGCGCTGTGGCGGGGTCAGTTGGTGCCGGAACTGGCGGCGAACGGCATCGAGATCGTGGATCACGAACATCTGGACCCGGCTTCGAGGGCTGCGCTCGCGGACCGCTTCGAACGCGAAATCTTCCCGATCCTCACTCCGCAGGCGATCGACCGTGGGCGCCGGTTCCCGCACGTCTCCAACCGCAGCCTGAACCTGATCGTCAGCATGCGCCTCCCTGCCGGCCAACGGTTCGCTCGCATCAAGATCCCGGCCACCCTGCCGCGCCTGCTGCCCGTTCCGGCAGGAGAGGGACGCGACGGTCCACTCCGCCTGACGTGGCTGGAGGACATCGTCGCCGCGCATCTCGATCGCCTCTTTCTCGGGGCGGAAATCCTCGAAGCTCACCCGTTCCATGTCACCCGAGACTCTGACATCACCCTCGACGAGGATGATGACGACGACGAGGGCGATCTGATGATGACGATGCGCGAGTCCATCGCGCAGCGGGCGTTCGGCCGGGTCGTGCGCCTCATGGTGGACCGCGGGATGCCGGAGGAGATCCGGGATTGGCTGGTCGAGCACCTCTTCGCGGATGAGTCCGATCTTCACGTGATCGACGGCCCGCTGGCGATGGAGGATCTCTTCGAACTCGGGGCAATCGACCGCCCGGACCTGAAAGATGCGGCCTTCGTGCCGCAGCCAGTTCCGAGGCTCTCGCCGATGCCCGGGAATGAACAACCCGACATCTTCGCCGCCATTCGCGAGCGGGACATCCTCGTTCACCACCCGTACCAGACCTTCGGCGCGGTTGCGGATTTTGTCCGCGCCGCCTCCACCGACCCGGATGTGGTCGCCATCAAGCAGACGCTTTACCGGATCGGCCGGGACTCCCCGCTTATCTCCGCGCTCGTCGCCGCACGTGACGACGACACGCAGGTGGCAGTGCTGGTCGAACTGAAAGCCCGGTTCGATGAGGAGAACAACATCACCTGGGCGGAACAACTCGAGCGGCATGGCGTCCATGTCGCCTATGGACTGACGGGGCTCAAGACGCATTGCAAGGTGACCCTCGTCGTGCGCCGGGAAGCGGATGGCCTGCGCCGCTACGTCCATCTTGCGACCGGCAATTACAACGCGGGCACGGCGCGGGTGTATGAGGATCTCGGCATCCTCTCCGCACGGGATGAACTCGGCAGCGACGTCACCGACCTGTTCAATGTCCTGACCGGCTTCGCGACGAAGGACTCCTTCCGGACGCTCTGGGTCGCTCCCCATCACCTCCGCGAGGAACTGATGGCGGCGATCGACCGCGAGATCGAACGCCACCGGGAAACGGGCGAGGGGCGGCTGATTTTCAAGGTGAACGCGCTCGTCGACAAACTCACCATCCGGCAGCTGTACCAGGCCTCGCGAGCGGGGGTGAAGATCGACCTCATCGTCCGCGGCGCATGCTGCCTCCGGCCGGGCGTGCCGGGCTGGAGCGAAAACATCCGGGTCATTTCCGTTGTCGGCCGCTTCCTCGAGCACAGCCGAATCTTCGTCTTCGGGAGCGGCGGCGCGAACGACCTGTACCTCGGCAGCGCGGACCTGATGGAGCGAAATCTCGACCGGCGGGTTGAAGTCATCTTCCCGGTGAAGGACGAGAGGATTCGCGGGCATGTCGTCGATGAACTGCTTCCCGCCTATTTCCGGGATACGGTGAATGCCCGCGAGTTGCGACCGGATGGCTCATATGCCGCCATCACCCCCGCTCCGGGCGACGAACCGTTCGACGTGCAGGCGTGGATGCTGTCGTACTACCAGCAGGTCGCGACAGCAGCGGTCCGATGATGCCTCAGGCGTTCGGTGACGACGAACATGGGGAGTCCGAACGGGCTCCCCGGGAACTGCCCATCCGGATGGCGTCGCCGCTCCTTACGGCATGATTTCATCTTCCTCGGCCTGCGCCGCCATGTCCTCGAGGGCCGCCAGCGCGAAGGTGTCGATCTCGGCCTGCAACGCATCCCGCAGATTGATCAGATCGATCAGGTCCAGTCCGGCGAGCACGGCATTGTTCTCCGGGTCGCCGTCGTCGATCGCGTTCGGCACGACGCGGAACTCCACCGACCAGCCTTCTCCGCCGTCGGTGTCCACGCCGACCGGGCTTTCGTCCATGTACACATTATACGTTTCCATCGCATCCTCCCATGCCCGATCCGGCGCTGCGTTATGCTCGCCGCCATGGGATGAGCGTATCCGCAGCAGGCTGATTGGGCAACCCGCCCGGCCCGCGGGTTGACCGCGCATCATGCGGGTTGCTAGCCTCGTGGCAGCCGCGGGAACCGGAGCGCGCCGTGACCGTCCGATTGACCCAATCAGCAACCCTCGTGTCGCGGCGCTCCCTGCTGGGCGCCGCGGCGACAACGACCCTCGCGCTCACGGCCTGTAGGGGAACGGTCGCGCCCGAGTCATCGTTCATCGGGACCCCCGCCGCTTCGCCGGAGCCGCCGGGCGCGCGCGGCCGCTGGGCGGGCCGGACCGTCACCGTCGCGACCTATGGGGGAGACGTCGAGTCGGCCCTGCGGCGGCTTGTCTGGGACCCATTCGAACGCGCGACAGGTTGCCGTATTCGCACATTCGTCAATGAGCCCGCGCGGGCCGGAACACCCGAACCAATCGCCGCCACCGACCTCGTGCTAGCGGACCCGGTTGTCGCGGCCCGGTTCGCCGCATCCGGGAAAGGACGCCCAGTCGATCTCACCCGTGTGACCGGCCTGCCGTCCGATCCCGCGCGGGCGGCCGTCGGGGTCGCGCCTGCCTATGCCTACAGCCTCGTGGATTGCTGGCGCCGTGACGCCTTCTCCCGTGACAGCGCGCCCGCAGACTGGACCGCCTGGTGGGATGTCCAAGGCGTTCCCGGGGCGCGGGCGCTGCGACGCAACCCGCTGGGCACGCTCGAAATCGCCCTGCTCGCCGCTGGCGTCGCCCCGGAATCACTCTATCCGCTCGATATCGACCGGGCTCTCGCCAGTCTTGCCCAGATCGGGGAGGCCGTGGGTGACCGCTGGTGGACACGGGGGATCGAGCCAGCCGGATGGATCGCCGCCGACCGCGCCATTCTCGCCGTGGCGTGGCACCATCGGGTGATTGCGGCACAATGGGACGGGAAAGCCGTCGACTTCGGGTGGAGCCAGGGCGTGCTGGCCACGGATTGCTGGCTCGCCCCGGCCAAGGCGATCGAACCGGAGGCCGCCGACGACCTTCTGGCCTGGACCGTCAGTCCCGAGGCGCAGGCGGTATTTGCCCGGGAAACGCGAATGGGTCCGGTCAACCCGGACGCGTTCCGATCAATCGAACCGTGGCTGCTCGACACCCTGCCAACCGCCGAGCCGCAACTCGCCACGCAAGTCGCCCTCGACGGCGCATGGTGGGCCCTCCATGGTTCTGAGGCCGACGAAGCCATGGCCTCCTGGTTGGCGGGGCAGCCAGCAGCGCGCCCGGTCAGAGCGAGCAAACCATGACCGCCGCCAGCGGTGGGAGGAGATGATCAGCGTGGAACATCGCGGCATCAGGACGGTGATCGTCCCGCTCGACGGATCGCCGAAGGCGGAAAAGGTGGTCCCGGCTGCCATCGAGGAATCACTCCTCCACGGAGCGCCGCTCGTGCTGGTGCGGGTGGTCCCGTACATGGAACTTCCGCAGGGCCAGCGGTCGCATGGCGCGGAGGGTTCCTGTCCGCCGGACATGCCGCTGGAAATCCAGAACGATTGCGCGGAGGCTGACCGCTATCTGCGCGAGGTCCTGCAGCGCTATGCCATAGAAGGCGGCGAGGTGACGGTTCGGTACGGCGATCCATTCACGCAGATCGCGTCGGAACTCCGGCAATGGCCCGGGCCGCTCGCCGTGCTTGCCTCATACGCGACCGCCGTCCTGCCTGTTGGCGCTCACAGCGAACTCGCCCGCCGGATTGCGGGGCTCAACGAGTTTCATATCCTGCTCGTGCCCGGATCCGGGGAGTAGCGACGCGGCCGCTTCTCTGCCTCAGTCATCCGTGGGACATTCGGATGCCCGGGATCGCAGCCTGCCTGTACTTCCGGTCGGTCTACCGACCTGCGTCGCCAAGACCGGATGCCTCGAGCACCCGGCGCGTCTCCTGCAGCGCCGCACCATGCAGGTCGCGAGTGACCGCCACAACAAGACCCCGGTCGAGATGCGGATCGCGCAGGTTGTACCGGGGGGTGCGCCCGTGGAGATCGGTGACGGCGCCACCGGCCTCGTGGAGGAAGAGATCGGCGGTTGCGGCGTCCCACTCATGGGCCATGAACTGCCGGTCGCCAAGGCGGAAGCCAAGCAACACGTCGATGGCTCCCGCCTCCAGGAACTGCCGCGGCGTCAACCCGATGTCAGTGGTCGGCGCCAGGTCTCCGCCGATGCCCTGCGCGATCGCCGCGACGAGTTCGAGATTTTCCGGCGCGCCAAACCAGTGAGAGGTCGCGACGATCGGCCGCCGGCCCTCCAGTCGAAAGTCGACCTGTCGCCACCCTGCGCCTTCGTCGATCCATGAACCGTGGCCCTCGGCGGCCATGCAGGTCACCCCTGTGGGTGGCTGGATCGACCCGGCAATGACGGGGCGGCCATCGACGGACAACGCCATCAGCACGTCGAAATCCCCGGTTCGGTCGACGAATTGCTGGGTGCCGTCAATCGG
Organism: uncultured Chloroflexota bacterium; assembly: GCA_903864575.1. Classification (GTDB taxonomy): domain Bacteria; phylum Chloroflexota; class Chloroflexia; order Thermomicrobiales; family UBA6265; genus CADCWF01. The sequence continues at coordinate 9,953 of CAIPGK010000384.1, read as the reverse complement.
ATCGACGATCCAGCAGCGGGAGGCCTCCAGCCGCGTGAGGTCATCGGCTCCTTCCTCCGTGAGGATCGCGTCAGCGGGGAACCGGTCGCTCAGGACGGCGCGGATGATCCGGTCGGAGGCCAGATCGGCATCCGTCACCGGGGAGCCGTCCTGCTTTTCGTATGTCGCGGCGGCCGCACGGTCGTAGAGGTCGCGGACGGTTTCGCTCGCCTCGCGCATCGCATCGAGCATGACGAACAGTTCCCGTGCGTAGGGCGAACCGGGAATCGGGTGGGAGGAGAGGGGGGCCATTGCATCCTTCCGGGACGAGCGCGCCGCAAAACGCGCCGATGGTAGCACCGCGCGCCGCCGGGATGGGCGGAATCCTCCTTGCGTGCGGCAGAATCCTGTCGGCACGACGCACACGGACAGGCAGGGGCATGAACCGGCGAAATGAACTCGACAGCGGCTGGGTCGGCGCGGACCCGGATGACGACCTCGACCGGCAGTTGCTGGAGGAGGATGACGCATTCGATCGGAGCCAACCTCACATTCTCACCGCACTCGGGCCGGTAGAGCCCGGTGCGCTGGGTCCAACGCTTGCGAGCGAGGTCATCGGCCGTCTCGCTTCATCGCCGGGCCGGAACGCCCCGGACGCCCGGCATGAGCTCATCGCCGAACTCGAGGACGTCTACGCCAGCGGCGTCCGCGGCATCGCGGTCGAATGCGCCGCTGGAGAACTCGGCAGAGTGCTGTGGCTCGCGGGACGGGTTCAGCCAAACATGGTGCTGCTCGCGCCGCCCGATGCGTTCGACAACGCCGCGTCGCCGCCGGAACTCGGCGGACTCCTGATCGATCCGCTCCAGGCAAGCGGCGCGATGGAGAGCGCCACGGTCGCGCTGCGCCGCGGGCTACCGGTGCGCATCACCGCGAACGGTGAGCCGATGTCGGCGATCGCACTCGCGAAGGCGCTCGCAGCGGAGGGGATTCCCGAGGCCGTCATCTCCATCTCCGGGCTTGACTGTGCGGATGCTGCCATCGCGCTGGCATCCTGTGGAGCATCTGTCACGCTGTCCATCGACAGCGCGAACCCCGAACGGGATGTCCGCACGATTTCGGCACTCGCCGCCGCTGGCCACGGCGGCAGGATCGCCATCGCCAGCGGAATATCCGACTGCGGCGCCCTGCTCGCGTTTGGCGGCGATCATGGTCCCGGCTGGGTCATGGCCACCGTCCCCTTGCTTCTGATGGACGCCGGCGTGGATGCCCTCGCCGTGCGGGCCCTCTTCATCGACAATCCGGCGAACATGCTGACCATCGCCGGGGAGACCGCCGCCAATCATGACTGACCGCACTGTACCGATCCGCGCCCTGATATTCGACATGGACGGCCTGCTGGTCGACAGCGAGGACCTCGCAGCCGATGCGCTCCGACGGTTCCTGGAAAACCGCGGCCAGGAAATGACCGACGGCACGATGGAGCGCACCCTTGGCCGGCGCCTGCCCGAGGCTATCGCCATCATCAAGGAGCACTACGGGCTCGATGGCGAGGTCGACGATCTCACCCTCGAGTACGACCTGTTGCGGCTGGAAGCCCTCCGTGGGAGCGTCCGGCCGATGCCGGGCGCTGCCGCAATCGTCGAGTGGGCGCGGGCTGCCGGTTTGCGGGTTGCGCTCGCCTCGTCCAGCAAGCGGACCCACGTCGATCTTTCATTGCAGGAGACCGGCCTGGCCGGCAAATTCGATTCCGAGACCTGCGGCGACGAAGTCACCAATGGGAAGCCCGCTCCGGACATCTTCCTGCTGGCGGCATCCCGCGTTGGCGTCGACCCCGAGGCCTGCGTCGTGCTCGAGGATGCTCCCGCGGGACTCGCCGCCGGGCATGCCGCGGGCATGCGGACCATCTGGGTGCCCAATCACAAGACTCGTGATCTCGATCCCGGAGTCCCCGTGACGTTTCGCGCGCTCGGTCTCGACGATGCGCGAGGGTGGTTGGCCGCTGGCCATGCCACGGGCCCGATGGAGACCGCCCGATGACGAAGCATCGTTCGGAGGTGGATATCGCCATCGTCGGCGCGGGGGCGGCCGGGCTGGGGGCTGCCCGCGCGGCCACCGATGCCGGGGCATCGTTCATCGTGCTGGAGGCGCTTCCCCGCATCGGAGGCCGCGCGTTCACCGACAGCGCGCGGTTCGGCTTCCCGTGGGACCTCGGCTGCCACTGGCTGCATTCGGCGGACGTCAATTCGTTCACCGCGTTGGCCGACCGATTCGGCATCGCCTACCGCAGCGAACCATCCGCATGGCTGACGATGTCCGGCGGGCGAGCGCTCGACGACCGGGAGACGCAGGACCTCGACGCCTATCTCGACGTCTCCGCCACGGCAATTCAGGCAGCCGCAGCATCTGGCCGGGACGTTGCCCTGCCAGAGGTGCTGGATCTGGCGTCCCGGTGGGCGCCATCGCTGCGCCGGGGGTTCGCCGCGGAATGGGCGAGCGAGATCGAATGGCTTTCGACCATGGACGTCGCCGGGTACCGCGACACCAATCAGAACTGGCCGGTTTCCGGCGGCTACGGTGAAATCGTCGCGCGCCTCGCGGCAGGTATCCCCGTCCAACTCGGCACGCGGGTGCAGCAGATCGACTGGAACGGGGATGGCGTCCGGATCGACACCAGCGCAGGCACGATCCGGGCGGCAGCGGTCATCGTGACGGCGTCGACCTCCGCGCTCGCAGCCGGGACCATCGCTTTCGCCCCAGACCTGCCTGCAGCGGTGCAGGAGGCCTTCGCGGCGCTGCCCTGCGGTCGGGCGGAAAAGGTGGGCATTGCCATCGACAAGCGGTGGCTGGGAGTGTCGGACTACCTATCGATGTCGGTGGAGCCGGCGGGACCCCGCGGAATGAGCTTCCAGTTCGCGGAAGCGGGCCGAGATTTCGCCAACGCCTACATCGCCGGCGATCTGTGCGACGAGCTGGATGCCGAAGGCCCCGGCGGGATGGAAGCCGCAGCTATCGACGCCTTGCTCGGAGTCATTGGCGGCGAGGCGCGCCGGGCCATCGGTGCGGTCCACCGCACCAACTGGCGAGCGGAGGAGACCATTCTCGGTTCGTATGCGGCAGCGCTGCCCGGGAAGGCTGGCGCGCGCGCCGTGCTGCGGGAACCGGTGGGCGACCGCATCTTCTTTGCCGGTGAAGCGCTCCACCCGGAGTTCTACTCGACCTGCCACGGTGCAGACGAAAGCGGCTGGTCCACCGCCCGGGCTGCGCTCGCCGCTCTGGGAGCGCTCCCGGCCTGAATACCTTGTCAGCGGCGGCGCATGCGGTCGTACACGATGCCAAGCACTGCTCCGTAGGCGATGTGTCGGGGGATCGACTGCAGGAAGGCGGGCCAAGTCCAGTAATCGTCGATCTGTCCGTCTCGTATGGCGGGATGACGCTTGCCGACCGCGGTGAGCGGGTAAAGGATCAGGTTCTCGATGTTGAAGAAGAGCGTCCCTTTCCACCACGGCGGCCCCGGGATGTGCTCCTCGACGGCTGCATAGACCACGCCGAACGCCGCGGAGTTGACCACGTGCATGACGGTGCCCGCAGCCTTTGCCTGCTCGGGGTCCTTCACGAGCGGCCGGCCGAGGAATATCCGGTCGTCAACGTTTCGTCCGACCTTCAGATCCAGCAGCATGGTCACGTAGAACGCAGCGCCACCCGCAAGTCCGGCGGCAATCGCCGCCGGGACATCGATCCGGCGGATCAGCGAAGTTACCCAGTTCATGGCCGCCTCCCGGAAATACGACGAGGCGGGGCCGCTCGGCCCCGCCTCGCACCGAATGGGTTGACCCTACCGCAGGTAGGCTGCGTCTGCCCAGAGGTCGAGACCATTCCAGGTCACGCCGAAGTAGCCGCCGTCACGCTGCCCGTTGAAGGGCAGGGACGTGCCAGCCGGGACCACCTCGGATATCGCGGCCTCGCGGCTCGGACCAGTGCGGAGATTCAACGGGTCCGTCGCGACCGCCGACAGCCCGATCAGCGATTCATCGTAGATCGCGTCCTCGCTCGTGGGTGACTGAGCGGCATAGGTCTGAATGCTCGCCGCCTGTTCGGTGGGAGCGGCAGTCTCGGCCGGAGCGGCCGGGATGTTCACGTACTGCGCATCCAGCCACCCAGTGGACCCCTGATAGGTCGCCTCCAGGAATCCGTTTGCGCTATTGCCGGTCAGGTTTACCGCATCGTCGGTCATCACCATGGTGATGACCGTCGCATCGTGCTGCGGCTGCGCCCGCATGTTGATCGTCTCGATGACGGTTGGCTCGGGAGCAGCGACAGGCGCAGGCGCGCCAATGGTCTGGCCCATTTCGATCGTGGAGTCGCTGGGGGATTCCTCCTGGACATCCACCCATTCCTCGGCGATCCAAACCTCCTGGCCACCGTAGAGCACCGGGAGATAGCCGTTCAACGGCGCCCCGTCGACCTCGAAGGCAGTGCCCTCATCGACAATCTCGATCACCGGGTAATCACGGCCGGGGCCGGTTCGAAGATTCACATCCGGATCATTGGTGACGGCCTTTCTGCGACCGCCGGAGCGCTCGCGGGCCGGCGTGTCGCCGCTTGCCTCGGCCGTCACGGCGCCGTCGCCGGTGAGAGCGGCAGGCGCGACGGCGTCCGGCGCGGCGGCTCCCGTCGAGGCCTGACCGCAGACCGCGCCGACACGGTCGACCGTGCCGCCGAAGTCCGTCGTCCAGTACCAGCCGTACGGGGATCCCTCGATGTAGTACCGACCGATCCCGATCGCGTTGAACGCGGGGCGGAGCATGTTCTCGTTGTGCGCCGGGCTGTCCTTCCAGGCCTGGAGGGCTTCCTCGGCAGTCTCGGTTCCGGCCACAATGTTCTCGCCGAACGTCGTGCCCCGATACCCATGGTTGCGGACATTCTGCTCGACGGTGGTCCCGTCGGGCATGGTGTGCTCGAAATACCCCTTCGTCGCCATGTCCTGCGAGTGATATTCGGAGGCGTTGCTGAGCGACTGCGAAAGGGTGAGCGTCCCGAGCCCGTTTTCAGCTCGGTACTCGTTGATGAGATCGAGGAACTGCGATTCCTCCGCATCCGAGCACGCTCCATTGGTGACCGGCGCCGCGTGAGCGACGCCGAACGGCATCACCAAACCGGCGAGTCCGAGCGCGGCCAAACCCCAGCCTGCGCGCGAAAGCGCGCGGCGTCCCGATGTGACTGAAGCCACCGGAGATCCTCCCGATTTTCCCGCCCGCGGGGAAGGGAACGGCGGCGCAAACCCGGGCCGCAAGATCGGCGGCCAGCTTCGACGGTGCGGGAGCATTGCCGGTGGCCGGCGCGGGGGTGCCGACGGAACCGTCCCTTCTCGATTCCTGCAATACGGGAGCATCCTGCCGCTCCCGCACTCCGGCCACAACGAAACGGGTGGGCGATTGGTCCCGGTCGGACGTTCGCAGGGGACCATTGGGGTGTATGTACATACCGTCCGTACTAAGTGACCGGCAGGCGCACTATCGCGCCAAATCCCACGCTATGGCTCGTACGGACGCGCCGTCCGCACCCTTGAGCCGGATCGGCGCGAAGCACGCGCCAAGCGGCGTCAGCGTCGGAAGCGCGGTCAGGCCGACGAGGTTCTCGACCACCGGCACCGGCGCGCCCAGCAGGATGTGGTGAATCTCGTCCGCACCGCTCGCAGTTGAATCGATGTTGGCGGCATCGATCCCAATCAGCACCGCGCCCCGATCGAGCATTGCGCGCGCGAGCGGAGCGGACGGCCACGGATTGTTGAAGTAGTTTGCCTCGTGGCGGCGAACGTCCCATCCGGTCGCCAGCAACGCAAACCGACCCCGGAGGAGCTCCCCCGGCACGGCATCCAGCACGGAAACGGGAATCGGCTGATCCTCGCCATGCCCCGGCGCGGGGATGACGACTGCCTCGCCAAACCATCGCTCGGGGCCGTATGCCTCAATGGTTGCGCCGTCCGGCAGAAGGTGACGGGGGGCATCCATATGGGTGCCGACGTGGGTCCCGAAGCCGAGGATCGTCACATGCCACGGCCGGGCTGGCTCGTAGCGGGTAAAGGTGACGGCCGGATCGCCGGGAAAGACCGGAGTAGAGGGAGAGAGCGGCATGGTCAGATCGTACAACGCCATCTGATGCTCCTTGAAACGCAACGAGGGCCGCGCCAATGTGGCGCGGCCCTCGCGAACGGCTGCGGGAACGAACCCCGCTAGCGGGTCAGTTCGTAAGCCAACGCGTCGAAGGTCGCGATGTAGTGATCCGCGTCCTCGAAGGTGTGCGAGACGGAAAGCGTCCATTCCTCCTCGCGGCCCGGCGTCATGAAGAGACCGCGATTCATGTTCCAGACCCACGCGAGATTCGTGAGTTCGCCGTCCTGGTTGGCCATGAAACTCGCGTAATCACGAATTTTCTCGCGGGAGAAGGTCACGGTTCCCTTGGAGGAAATGCCGATTGTGTACCCCGGGAGGTTGTACTTCCGCAGCACCTCCTCGCACCCCTGCATGAGCCGGGTGTTGAGGGCATCGAGGTGGCGATAGGCATCCGGCGTCAGGACCTGCTCGAGACTGGCGCGGGCGGCGGCCATGGTCAACGGGTTCCCGTTGTACGTGCCGACCTGATAGACCTTGCCAGAGCGAACGACGTCCATCACCTCATGGGTCGCTCCGATGGCCCCAGCCGGGAGGCCACCACCGACCGCCTTGGCGAGCGTCACCATGTCCGGCGTTACGCCAAACTTCTCGGTGGCTCCGCCCGGCGCCACGCACAGCCCGGTCTTGACCTCATCGAAAATCAGAACAATGCCGTATCTCTTCGTGATCGCCCGTACCGCTTCGAGATATCCCGGCTCCGGCAGGATGACGCCGAGGTTCATCATCGCGGCTTCCATGATGACGCAGGCCGGCGCTCGGCCCTCGTCGATCAGGCGGCGAATACGGCGCTCCATCACCTCGGCGTCATTGAACGGCACCGGGATGGTCATGTCAGAGACGACCTTGGGAATCCCCGCGCCATAGGGCAGCGACGCGTAATTGTCCGGGTCGCCGATCTTGTCGAACGGCACGCCGATCGAGACCATCGCGTAGTCGTGATGGCCGTGATAGCTTCCGAAAATCTTGACGATGGTGTCCCGGCCAGTCAGGCCACGAGCGATCCGGATCGCATCCATTGTGGCTTCGGAGCCGGAATTGACGAATCGCCACTGCGGCAGACCGAATCGCTCGGCAAGCCCTTCAGCGACGACGATCGAGTCTTCGGTGGTGGCGGCAAAGTGCGTGCCCCGCGCAACCTGCCGCTGGACGGCCTCGACGATGGCGGGGTGCGCATGCCCCTGAACCATCGAACCGAAGCCGTTGTGGAAGTCGATGTACTCGGTCCCATCGACATCCCAAACCCGCGAGCCGCGACCCTCTTCGAGGTAGATGGGCCATGGATCGCGGGCCTGGTAGGAGGAGGGGACGCCATTGACCATGGACAGGCGAGCCCGCTCGAACATCTTGCCGGACTTCGGCGTCCGCTCCACGAGGCGACGTTCCTCGCGCTCCATCAGATGTTTGATTCGAGAACGATCGAGCGTCACAGACGTCTGGGTGAACATACGCTCCAACTCCTTGTCCTTCGCCCAGCCCATCTGGCACGGGTACTCGAGACAAATCCATTCTGCATCATTTTCGCCGGATTGGAAGCCCCCTCCGCAACCGAACGTCACCTGCGCGACGCTCCCATGTCGGGCTCCGCATACGTATTGCGGGAGTGATTGGTTGTGCAGAGCAGCAAGGTTCGCGATCGTCAGGGAGGGGAATCGGGGGCTTGATATACTCCGTACAGCGTGCGTCATGCAGGTCACGCGGGAACGCCGCGTCCACGACCGAAAGGGATGGTTCATGGAACTCTCGGGCGATCACTCGTTCAACGCCCCGCGCGATCGGGTCTGGGGGTTCATGCTCGACCCGGAAACCCTCCGCCAGTGCCTGCCGGGCTGCGAAAAACTCCAGGAGATCGGCCCGGACGAGTACGAGGCCACGATGAAAATCGGCATCGGCGCGATTCGCGGCACGTACCAGGGCCGGGTGAAAATCAGCGAGAAGGTTGAGCCGACCTCGTACACCATGCTCGTGGAGGGCAAGGGGCCGGCGGGCAACGTCTCCGGGGAGGGGTCGATCGTCCTCACCGAGGTCGATGGCCGCACGCTGGTCAACTGGTCCGGCATCGCCAACGTCCGTGGCACGCTCGCCCGTATCGGTGGCCGGGTCATCCAGCCAGCCGCCAAGACCATTGTCGGACAGTTCTTCAACTGCCTCGAAAGCAAGGCATAGCAGACCAAGGGGCCAGGCCCGAGCCCGAGTTCGGTCCGGTGGCGTGGATTACGCCGCCGCAGACTCCACCCGATTCCACCGGAGGCGCACCGTGAACATGCTCGTCGAACTCGAGGTCAATGGCGTCCGTCGCGCCGCAGAGGTGGAGCCACGCACGCTGCTGGTCCACCTGTTGCGGGACGATCTCGGCCTGACCGGAACGCATATTGGCTGCGAAACGAGCCAGTGCGGCGCGTGCACGGTTCTGGTCGACGGCAAGGCCGTGAAGAGCTGCACCATGCTTGCGGCGCAGGCGGCGGGGCACTCCGTCACCACGATCGAAGGCGTCGCCCCGCATGGGATGCTCCATCCCATCCAGCGCGCATTCTGGGAGAACCACGGCACCCAGTGCGGCTACTGCACGCCCGGCATGGTGCTGTCGACCCTCGCCCTGCTGGCGGAAGATCCGAACCCAACCGAGGAAACCATTCGGCATGGGCTGGAAGGGAACATCTGCCGGTGCACCGGGTACCACAACATCGTCAAGTCCGTGCAGGCGGCAGCGGGGTTGCTCGCGCAGGGCGCGCAGCCGCAACTGGTCGATCTGCCGTAACGCGGCCTGCCGCCGCGTCGGCCAGGTTTGCAAGGGAAGGGTGTCGCTCCCATGAACCCGTCTCCATTTCAGTATCACCGCGCCAGCACCATCGATGAGGCGCTCGCGCTCCTCGACCAGTTCGGTTCCGAGGCGAAAATCCTGGCCGGTGGGCACAGTCTCCTCCCGGTCCTGAAGCTTCGACTCGCGGAACCCGGGCACCTGATCGACATCGGTGAAATCAGCGCCCTCAAGGGCGTCACCGAGCTTGCCGGCGGCGGCATCCGAGTCGGCGCGCTGACCACCCATGAGGATCTCACGCGCGATCCGCTGGTCACCCGTCATGCCCCGGTGCTGGCCCAGGCCTCGGCCGAAGTCGGCGACCGGCAGGTCCGGAACCGCGGCACCCTCGGCGGCGCGCTCGCCCATGCCGACGCGGCCGCCGATCAGCCGGCAGCCATTCTCGCGCTCGACGCGGTCATGATCGCCCAGGGACCAGCTGGCGAACGCCGCATTCCGGCAAGCGAGTTCTTCACCGGCTTCCTCTCCACCGCGCTGGAACCTGATGAGATCCTGACCGCGGTCGAGATTCCAGCTCTCCCGGCGCGCACCGGCAGCAGCTACCAGAAGCTTGCGAACCAGGCTTCCGGGTACGCCATCGTCGGCGTGGCTGCCATGGTTACACTCGACCCGGACGGTCGCTGTGAATCTGCTCGGATCGGCGTGACCGGCGCGGTGACGCCCGCCATTCGGGCCGCGACAGCCGAGGCCGCCCTGGCGGGCAAGGCGCTCACGAATGGGGCGATACCCGTCGCCGCGGCGCTCGTGCCGAACGGCCTCGACATCCTCGGCGATCTCCACGCATCAGAGGAGTACCGCCGACGGGTGCTGACCGGCCTGACCGAGCGCGCCCTCCGGGCCGCCGCCGCTGGCGCTTGACGGCCTACAAACTTCATCGTCCTCTCGACTGGCGGGCGCGGTTAATGCCGCGCCCGCCCGGTCTGGAGTGCTGTCCATGCATACGTTGGGCCCAGTCGAAACGGTGCTCGTCGAGCGCGATGCCGACGGCA
>CAIPGK010000383.1 GCA_903864575.1 uncultured Chloroflexota bacterium | reverse complement strand
CCGATCTGCTCGTCCCGGGTCTGCACCGGAAGCCACACCAGGGCGGCGTCAGGAACCGCCGTCGCGTTCCATGTCGCCCATCGCAACGCCGGACCCGGCCTCCCTGCCAACGCAGCGCGCTGGGCGTGGTTGAACATGTTGTCGATCGCATAGACGCCGCCCTCGGAGGCCTCGATCCGCGCCAGCATCGCCCGCGCTCCCGCGAGGGTGATCATGAACGCCCCGAGCTTGTAGGTCGGGGTTCGCAGGATACGGGGAGCTGCGGGCCAGTCGCCCCCTTCCCGGATCGGGGGGAGCCAGTCCGCCCGGGGCAGCGCGTGCTCGCCATCCTCCGGCAACCACACCTCCGCCTGCCCACCGAGGTAAAGCAGGTCGATGTCCCGGGGCGTCTCGGCATAGAACGCCGGAGCCAGCTCATCCCAGCGGGAGTGAAAGAGCGCGTCATCTTCGAAAATCGTGGCCAGCGGGATCTCGCGGTCGACGATCCAGCGCAGCAGCAGCGTCATCGACAGGAAGCACCCCTGCCGTCCCGGTTGCTGGGTGAAGAGCGGTTCGCCGGGGTGGAACGGCGGGTTGCCCAATTGCTCCCACGCCTGCGCCAGCATCTCGGGGTCCCGCCCGTCGATGGCCCGCACCCGGCGCACATTGCGGAAGCCCGCCTCGCGGACGCGGTTTGTGGTCCACGCCAGCCGATCGGGCCGGCGATCGAGGTTGACGATGAAGGCCGGGGCGAGGACCGCCTCCTCCCACGTCGCCGGCCACGGGCCAGCCAATTCTTCCGGTGACATGGCACTATGGTCGGTCATCACCCTCACCCCCGGTCAGCGGAACGCGGTCCTGCTCTCGCAAGCGGCCACATATTCTGTACATTTTTGTCCCATCATTCCCAGTACCTTTTGACTATCGCATCAATGCCAAACCTGGGCAAACTGCACTGGCCGGAACGTGACGATCAATGAAGATTGCCTGGGTCGCAATCCCCAGCCGGCCTCGACACGCACGCTGGATACTGATGACCATGCCGGGCGCTAATCGTCCCCGGCGTCAGCCTCGTCCCGCTCATTGATGAAACTGGCGTGCATCTTCTCCGCGAACTCCGCGCCCTCGGCGTTGCCGATCTGGCGGAGGCTGTGCCGCAGCACGTCCCACGGCCCCTCGCGGCGGGCGGGCGGGTACTTGAAGCCGCCACGCGGCGGGATGAAGCCCTCGTCCTCCCTGGCGTTCATCGCGACTGCCACGCGCGCCCAATGGGCGGCGCGGGAGTACTTCCCCCCCCAGTAGGCGCTGTACCCGGCGCACCAGTACAACTCGACCATCGCCGGATGACGCGTCAGGCCGCGGGCGCACATCGATTCGGCATCGGCCCACTTCTTCAGGTTGTCGCCGAGGATGCGCGCCGCGCGGTAGGCCGCCCAGCCGGCCTCCTCATCCCAGCCGTCGAGATCGATCACCTTCGTGAACGCGGCGATCGCCTCCTCGTGCTTCTGGAGGTTGGCAAGCGTATCGCCGTAGTAGTAGTACCAGCGTGGATCGGTGGGGTTCTCCATGGTGTGCTTCGAGAGGATCGCCTCATCCCGCTCGAGCTTGTGGCGCAGGCCGTCGTCGTCCTTCCACTCCTCACGGAATTTCGGACCCGCATGGGTTACGCGGCTCCCCCCCCACCAGGCTTCATGCGTGGGGCCGTGGTACTGCCCGCGCATCGGCAGGCGGAAGAAGCGCTCCTTCTCGTAGTGACCATCGATATGACCCATGAAGACCGCGTCCGTGTCGGAAGCGGCGAGAATGGCGCGAATGTCGTACCCGTTCGTTTCGATCCGCTCGTCGGTGTCGAGGTTCATGCCCCACACCGCGCCCGTGGTCGCCGCCACACCGAGCGAGAAATTCCGGGCCGCCGCGAAATCATTGATCCACGGGAACGTGCCGATGACAAGCTTGTCGCCGCAAATCTCCCGCGCAATGGCCATCGTCCGGTCCTTCGCGCCGGTATCCACCACCACGCAGCGGTCCACGAACGGAAGCGCGCTTCGCAGCGCATCGCCAATCCGGTCTTCGTTGCTTCCGGTCATCGTGACCGAGACGAGGAAGGGACGCTCGCCGACGATGACCGCCTGGGGCGGCATGGAAGGCACGGCCTCGGGCACGGAAGCCTCGCGAGTCAGCGGCGCTGCCGGCAGCGGAGCGCCCGGCGCGGTCGGGGCAGGAGAAATGGCGGGAGTAAATCCGTCCGCCGGCAGCGCCGCGAGCGCGTCGGAGGCGGGAGGCACTGGTTCAGGCATCGGCCATCGCTCCGGATCCCATTGGCGAAGAATGCCTTCGAGCCCCGGGGAAATCCCGGGAGCGAGCAATCCGCGGGGCGCGAGTTCGTGCAGCGGCCGGAGCATCCCGAGGAGATCATCCGCGGGAATGCTGGCCACCCATGCCGACTGATCGTCCACGCCGAAACTGATGATGAAGCGGTCGTCGACCCGTGTCCATCCGGCGGCGAACTCGATGTCGTTCCCGCGAATCCGGAACGGCAATGACATGTCGGTGATGTTGAACTCCCGCCCAAGCCGGAGAATGCGGTGCATGTAGGTGCGGGCCCGGTTCTCCCAGGTCCCGAATTCGTGTACGAGCGCGAGCCAACCGTCGCCCTCGGGCAGCAGTTGCGCCCCACCCCGGAACCCGGACGCCGTGGCCGACGCAGCGTGGCTGTTGGCGAGCGTGATCCTGCCGGTCGCCACGTCGCACCGGACCGTCATGGTCGGCAGGCTGCCATAGACGAAGGAGAGCGTGTCCCCATCGACGGCAGGCATCCAGTTTTTCTCCTGGATGCCGTTGGTGCCGTCGCTCATCCAACGAGGGTTGCCCACCCATGGCGTGGTCGAATCCAGATCCAGATCGAAGAGACCCATCCGGATCACGGGGGTCGGACCGGATATCGGCAAACGCCACGCGGAGGCCGAGGCAAGCCACCGGTCGCCGAGCCGGACAAGTCGGTAATCCTCATTCCCCTGGATCGGCTCGAAGTGGTAGGCATCCCGCGGAGTCCGGTCCTCGAGCGGAACCGGCGCGCCCCGAGGATCGAGATCCGCGCCGATCCGCTGCACCCAGTATGCGGAGCGGACGCCCGGAATTCCGGATTCCGGGTGCGGACCGGAGTGGGGGTATGACCAGTTCGTGGCCCGGATCAGCATCACGAGCCCGTCGCCATCGGGCGCGATGGTCGGATTGACGGCATGCCACCCCGGCGGCAGCGGGAGAACGATCTCGCGCTCCCGGTATCCCGGCATCGTATCCCGCAACCGGGGCGCATAGTGAACGGAATTGTTGCGACCGTTGAAGCGAACGCCCGCGGGCGCCGCTGGGTCGGACTGCACCCATTCGCTGGCGACTCGCCCCTCCTCGAATCGGCCTTCGTAGAACGCTTTCACGCTCCGGTCGAGGAGTGTTTCCCAGGTGGCGTCGCGGTCGGGCCAGGGGTTCGACATCTCGGCATAACGCTCCTGCGCGGTTTCGGAACGTTCGATCAGGGATGCAACACGATCGGGAAGTTCGTGCTCGACCAACGGCGCACCAGCCAGGTCGTGGACGGGAATCAGCATTGCCAGCATGGTCTCGGCATCGAGTTCAGCCAGCCATGCCTCGTGGTCCATCGTTCCGAAGGT
>CAIPGK010000382.1 GCA_903864575.1 uncultured Chloroflexota bacterium | reverse complement strand
CGCCCCGGCCGCGCCCGCCGCGCCCGCGGGGCCGGCCGGGCCGGTTCGGCCAGTGGGTCCGGCCGGGCCGGTTCGGCCAGTGGGTCCGGTGGGGCCGGTCTTGCCGACGGTCGAGGCGCGCCCAGCCGGAGGGTCGAGCGAATTCGCGGGATCGTCCGCCGCAGCATCCTGCGAGGGGGCGCACTGGCCGGCGCGGCAGACGCCCGAGCGGCACTGGCCATCGCCGGCGCATGGGCAGGCAGCAGGGCGGTCCGACCCCGTGCAACGGGAGGGGGACTCCGCACTCGAAGCACGACCCGTGGCCGATCGATCGACGCTTCGCCGACCTTGGGGGGCTGACTGGTCGCCGGTGCCCGGTGGCTGCGCATCGGCTGCGGCAGGGCGCAGGTGGCCACGCAGCGTGACAACCGCCAGCGCAATCGCGGCCACGACCCAGCGTCTGCGGTCGATCCGTGAGACGGGTACGCCCGCCTGACCGGACACCGGACCGGGTCCAGCTTCGACTCCAGGGACAGGATCGCCGGGGGCGCCATCGCCCATGACGCATCGCTCCCTGCCACGACCGGCGCATGCGGGACGCCAGCCGGGCAGCGCACCCCACTGCCTGACGCGGGAGTATCGCATCTTCACAGCGCAATCGTGGCGCAATGGATCGCGACTCGCCCGAAGGTGCTGCTGGACCACGCTCCCGGAGGTCTGCTTGCCTGCGATGCTGGCCTGAAGTGATCCCAGGCTCCTTTCCCCTACCCGGGGAAGATGGTCGCCCAGTCGTCCTTCATGCTGACGACGGTCCAGCCCTTTTCGACGGCTTCATCCCAGGCGGCGTCGAGGCCGCCGATATGCGAGCCGCGGTCATAGGCGGCCTCGCGGGCGGCATCGTCGTGATGGACGAGCAGCATGAGGCGAGCACCATCGCCGGCGGCGGTGTACTCGAGCATCTCCTTGTCGCCGTCGGAATTGCCGAAGGCGAAGATCGGGCGCTTGCCGATGGCGAGGTGGATGTTGATTGGCTTGCCCGTCTTGTCGTTGTAGGACCCGAGCTTTGGCTGCTTGATGAGCACGGGACCAGCGTCGGTCATCTCCCAGTCGACGGCGGTGGAGCTGCCGATGACCCGCTCGGGCGGGATGCCGTAGACATCCTCGGCAAAGACCCGCATGAAATCGACGCCGCCGCCGGAGACGATCCAGGTGGCGAATCCGTTGGCCTCCAGGTAATCCAGCAACTCAAGTTGTGGCTGGTAGGTGGTTTGGCCATACGGGCGCTTCTGGACAGGGTGCTGGGCGACCGCAAACCAGTTGGCGACATTCTCCGCGAACTGGTCGGTCGTCATGCCGGTCGTCGCGCTGGCGAGGACGTTCGCGATGTCCGCCTCGGAGAGCTTCGACATGCGCGCCGGGTCTCCGGAGATGACGGCGTCCCACGGCTCCTGCCCAACCCACTCCGGGTGTTCCGGGGCGAGCCGCTTCACCTCGCCGACGGCGAACAGGGCCTGACTGTAGACCGGCTGCTCGGTCCAGAGGGTTCCATCGTTGTCGAAGACGGCGATCCGGTCCGAAGGAGCGACGAAGCCTGAGCCGCCCTCGGTGGTGACGGCAGCGACGAAATCGAGGATGGCCTGCTTCGCGGAGCCGTCGTTCCACGACGGCAGGGGATCCCCTTCCGCCGCGGCGCCGCGGTGGCCGACGGTTGCGCCGACGGCGGCGGACATGGCGAACGCGGCGCTCCCGCCAGCGAACGCGCGGCGTGAAACGGCTGCCGGCTGTTCGTGAGACCCCATCGCTGATACCCCTCTCTCGATCGGCGCTGCACCCCCATGCGGATGATAGTGCCGTCCGGATCACCGGGGCAATTCTCCGCGACACCCATGCGCCAGCGCTGCATGGGTCGATGAAACCAACTCGCGAGGCTGTACGTACTCTCATACAGCAGGGTGTGACAGACAGTCACCTGCGCGACGACAGCTTCTTCAGTGGCGCCGGGCTGGCCCGCGCCAGCGAGCGAAAGGATCCCGACATGCAGACGATCGTTCACGGCATGGTCCCGTTCCCGCCCATGGACGCGGCGGTGGATGAGGTGCTGGACCAGGCGTTGCGGCTGGTGGCGGATCACCACCGAACGCTGGGTCTGCACCTCGGGCGGCAGGCGTTCTCGCCGTCGATCGCGGAACTGCGCCAGAGCCCGCTGGGGCGTGACCTGCGGCTGCTGGCCTACGCGACGGAAGCGGACCCGGCGGCGGTCCGGACGGCGGCGGCGCGGGTGCGCGAAACGCTGCTGCGCCCGATGGCGGCGGATGCGTACGAAACCCCGGCGTGGTTCTGGAGCAGCGACCTCGGGCGACTGGTGGCGCGGGCGGAGCGGGCGGCGGCGGGGCCGGACGCCTGGCTGACCGCGGCGGCGGCGGGAATGTCGCTCGGGCTCTCCGAGGCCGAGGTGCTGGAGTGGGCCGAGGCCGGGATGCTGCCGTGGCTGCCGGACGATGGGGGCCGACCGCTGGTCGCGCGGGCGGCGGTCGAGCGCATGCGGATGCTGGCCGGCCGGATCGCGCCAGATCGCGCCGGATCGCCTGCGATGCGGGCGGCGGACGCTGCCTGAAACGTGCTCTCCCCCACCCTCCCACCCCGCTCCCGGTTCGCCGGGAGCGGGGTGTCGTGCTCCGGGGCCGTCAGCGCACCCGGGGCAGCACCTCGCGGGCGAAGCGGGTCATGCCGTCGTGGGATGGGGCATCCATGAACCAGAGCATGAAGTGGGAGATTCCCTCGACCTTGTAGGCGTCGATGCGGGCGGCGACCTGCGCCGGGGTTCCGATGATCCAGTCGCTGGCCATCGGCTCGGGCAGGGCGTCGGTCTCGCCGCGGATGAAGGCGAGGGTGGCGGGGTCGCCGGCGTAGTCCTTGACGTAGGGGCTGATTTCGCTCGGCAGGTGATCCTGCCCCGCGCCGATGGCGAGCATCCCGGCGAGCGCGGAACGGATGCCGGCGAGGTCGTCGGCGACGAGCACCTGCGTTTCGAGGGAGAGTTCGATCTCGGCCATGTCGCGGCCGGCCGCGTCGCAGGCGTCCTTCAGCAGGGCGAGGCGGCGGCGCAGTTCGGGAATGCTGACCGGGGTGGTGTTCCAGCCCGCGCCGTACTTCGCGGTGGCTGACAGCCCGCCCGGCGCGGCCTCGCCGAACCAGAGCGGCGGATGGGGCTGCTGGAGGGGCCTGGGCTGGCAGATGGCGTCCCGCACGTGCCAGTTCTTTCCCTCGAAGGTGAGGGGGCCGTCGGCGGCCCAGAGCGCGAGGATGAGATCGGTCGCCTCGTGGAGGTCGTCGAGGCGGTCGGCCATCTCCTCCTTCCATTGAAGGCCGTAGTTGACGTACTCCCGCCGCTGGTAGCCGCCGTCGAGGAAGTGGATGACGCGGCCGCCGGAAAGCTGGTCGAGGGTGGCGACCATCTTCGCGGTGACTGCGGGGTGCCGGAAGTAGTGGGCCATGTGGATCATGCCGAGGCTGGCGCGGGAGGTGGCCCCGGCCAGCGCGGAGATGACGGTCCACCCCTCGAGGATGGCCTCGTCGCGCCCGAGCATGAGGTGATCCGCCACCCAGAGGGAGTCGTAGCCCAGATCTTCGGCCGCCTTGCCGAAGGGGAGAACGGTCGACGGATCGAGGCGCTCGCTGGCGGGAACGCGGAAGAACTGGATGCCGGGGCAGGCGAAGATCGGGAGACAGACGCCGAATCTGGTCATGGGAATCTCCGGGGGCTATCAGCTATCGGCTGTCGGCTGTCGGCTGTCGGGCATTGGCGGTTGGTCGTCGGGGATTGGTCATCAGCCATCGACTCGCTCCGGTGGGAAGCATGTGGATGCTTTCGAGCCATACATCCTAGGAGCGGTTACCGAATGGCATGTCGTCATCATGGCATGTCGTCATCATGGCACGTCGTCATCCCGACGAAGGAGGGGTCTCGGCATACGGGTCCGTGGTGGAGATCCCTCCTTCGTCGGGATGTCGGGGGCAGGGCCGGGATGTCGGGGGCAGGGCCGGGATG